>JALONS010000301.1 GCA_025454855.1 Arcicella sp. | reverse complement strand
TAAATTATCACCTGATGCTCGTACTGCTGGTGGTTTAGCGATTGTGGGTACAGAAAGACACGAATCTCGTCGGGTGGACAGACAGTTACGTGGGCGTTCGGGTCGTCAAGGAGACGTGGGATCTTCACAATTTTTCCTTTCATTAGAAGACGACTTGATGCGTAAATTCGGTTCAGACCGTATCGCCAAAGTGATGGACAGAATGGGTATGGAAGAAGGAGAAGTAATTCAGCACTCGATGATTACGTCATCCGTAGAAAGAGCCCAAAAGAAGGTAGAAGAAAATAACTTTGGTATTCGTAAACGTCTCTTGGAATACGACGATGTGATGAACTACCAACGTAATGCCATCTACAAACGCCGTCAGAATGCTCTTTTTGGCGAACGTTTAGCTTTAGATATTGCCAACAATACTTACGATGTTTGTTCGGAAATTGTGCAGAATAATGCCAATTACGATGAATTAGAATTACGTTGTATCGAAATTTTGGGAATCCAACCACCGTTTAGTCGTGAAGAAATTACCAAATTTAATACGCAACAACGGACTACCCGTTTATACGAAGCAGCAGAAAATCATTACCAAGATAAAAATAAGGCTTTGATGACCAAAGTTGTAAACTTTGCTAAAGAAGCCCTGGCACACGGATATACGGGTATGCAAGTACCCATCGTGAGTGGCAACATGATGTCGCAGATGTTTGCGGATGCCAAAGAAACAATTGATACGAATGGTCGTAAATTGATTCAAGAAATGGAAAAATCAATCGCATTGAGTTTGATTGACCAAGAATGGAAAGAACATTTGCGAGATATGGACGATTTGAAACAGTCGGTCCAAAATGCTTCTTACGAACAAAAAGACCCATTATTGATTTATAAGTTCGAGGCGGTGAAGTTATTTGAGCGTTTCTTGAGTAGAATCAATATTGACACCGTTAGTTTCTTGATGAAAGCCGATATGCCAGAAATCCAAGAAGCGGAAGCTCCGAAACCACAAGCCAAACAAGCTCCGCAACCGAAGTTGCAGACGCAAAAAGATGATGCGTTATCATCATTATTGGGAGGATTAGCAGGCGGAAGAGGCGATGAACAAGATTATCACGACCCAAGTGCAGGTAGAACCGTAGAGAAAGTCACTCCACGCCAAGCCATTAAAATTGCCGACCGTAACCAACGAGTAACCGTGCAGTACAGAGATGGCTCAATCAAAGAAAATGTAAAGTACAAAACTGTTGAGCAGGATGTAGAAAAAGGTTCAGCAGTGGTGATTGCCTGATAAACTTTATTTGAAAACGATGGTAAAGCCACTTCAAGTAAAATTGAGGTGGCTTTTCAATGTAGCCATAAATCATATTGAATCTGATACATTTTCAACATTCCTCAGATTCATTCAGTAGAATTACAAAGCTGTAACCTCTTTGTATATAAAAAACCGTATCTTTACAATCTTAATAACAAACTCTATACAAGCAATATGGCTCAACTTTTACAATTGGATACTTTTGAATCGGATGCGGGTGACTTAACAGTTTTTGAAAAAATTTTACCTGGGGAAATTAAAAGAGTTTTTTATATCAGAGGAAAAGCAGGACACGAAAGAGGCGGACACCGACATCTAAATACTTGGCAAGCACTTATTTGTATTGTGGGTAGTTGTAGAGTATTCACAGACAATAACGAAGAACAAGCGTATTTTTTACTCGATTCCCCTGATAAATGCCTTTTATTAGCTCCCGAAGACTGGCACGTGATGGATGAATTTACGGATTCTTCTATTTTACTGGTGTTAGCCAATACCGAATACCACAAAGACGATTACGTTTTTGTTCCTTATGAAACAACCATAACAGTAGAAAACAGTTAGTCCATGCAAGTGCCTTTCCTCAGTTTAAAAACAACTAATCAGGTTTTTGAAACTCAAATTGTGGAGAAATTATCAGAAGTTGTGCAGTCAGGGTGGTATATTCTTGGAGAACAACTAACCAAATTTGAAGAGGCTTTTGCTACTTATTGTGGTACAAAATATTGCATAGGAGTAGCCAATGGCTTAGATGCCCTAACCATTATTTTGAAAGCATCTGAATTTCCTGATAAATCCGAAATTATAGTTCCTGCCAACACCTACATTGCTACTATCTTAGCTATCTCAAACGCCAATCTCATACCTGTTCTTGTAGAACCCAAACACGACACCTATCTAATTGATTATCAACTTATTGAAAAAGCTATCACCGCCAAAACTAAAGCAATTTTAGTTACGCATCTATACGGTAAGTGCTGTGATATGGACGAAATTAACGCCATTGCACAAAAATACGGTCTTAAAGTTTTTGAAGATGCGGCTCAAGCTCACGGAGCCATGTACAAAAATAAAAAGGCTGGAAATTTATCAGATGGTGCAGGATTTAGTTTCTATCCTTCCAAGAATTTAGGGGCAATGGGTGACGCAGGTGCTATCACCACCAATGACGACCTATTAGCCAAAAGAATAAAAGCACTGAGAAATTACGGCTCTGAAAAAAAGTACGTATTTGACTATCAAGGCTACAATAGCAGACTTGATGAGATACAAGCGAGTATTTTATCCCTTAAACTCCCTTCTCTTAATGAGGAGAATGCGGTAAGGAGAAAAATTGCCCAACGGTATTTGCTTGAAATTGATAACGATAAAGTTCTTTTACCCCCAAGAAATACCATTAACGATGATGTATGGCACTTATTTGTGGTAAGAGTGAAAAACCGAGAGTTATTCAGAAACTATTTAGCAGAGGCTGGTATTGGTACAGATATACATTATCCAATTCCTCCGCATAAGCAACTGGCATATCAAGAATGGCAAAATTTATCATTACCAATTACCGAAGAAATTCATCAACAAGTAGTCAGTATTCCCCTAAATCCAACATTAAAAGAGAAAGAAATTTCGTATGTAATAAACACAATTAATAATTTTTAAATATCTTACAGAAGATTTTACCACTTCCATTCAAAACACTATCATTATATAAATGCTTCTCTCCGTTATCATTCCTGTATATCATGGGGCAATATCTATCGCCAAACTTGTCGAAGAAGTCCAAGAAAATTTAAAAGCATACGCTTTTGAACTTATTTTGGTAAACGATGGAAGTAAAGATAATTCTGAGAAAATATGTATTGAACTCGCCGAAAAATTTAAAAATGTTACGTTCTTATCCCTCCGTAAAAACTTTGGCGAATTCAACGCTGTCATGTGCGGACTTAACTACGTAAAAGGAGAATACGCTGTCATTATTGATGATGATTTTCAAAATCCACCCTCAGAAATACTAAAACTCTTAGAAACCGCTCAAAAATCAAATTTTGATGTTGTTTACAGCCAATACGAAGAGAAAAAACACCATCATATCAGAAATTTAGGCAGTTGGTTGGTGAATCAAGTAACTACTTCATTATTCAAAAAACCACAAGACCTCTATTTATCAAGTTTTAAACTCATTAAAAGAGACATCGTTAAGGAAATCTGTCAGTATAAAGGACCTTATCCATACATCGACGGACTTATTTTCAACATTACCGATAACGTAGGGAAAGTAATCGTTCAACATGATAATCGCCATCATGGAGAATCAAATTATACCATAAAAAAATTAGCCTCTTTATTCCTCAATATTATTTTTGGTTACTCATTACTTCCAGTACGATTATCACTCTTTTTGGGTATGCTATCCACTTCTGTTGCATTGGTTTTGTCTATTCTTCAATTTATTGGTACAATAGATTATCCCATTAGATTGGTTGTACTTTTTGTGGGCGGTATTCAGCTAATTTCCATCGGAATCGTGGGCGAGTACATCGGTAAAACCTTCCTCACGCAAAGTAATATGCCCCAGTATTCCATCAAAATAGAGAAAATTAATAATGCTCAATAGTAGTGAAGAAGAGTTCAGGATGATGTACGAAACCGAAGAAAAACTTTGGTGGTACAGAATTCTTCATGAAAAAATTTTGGCGGAGATCGAACTGCAATTTGGAAGCAAGAAAGATATTTCTATTCTGGATATTGGTTGCGGGACGGGTGGTTTACTACATTTTTTACGTGCAAATCAATACATCAATCTTCAGGGTATTGATTATTCCGAACATTCCATTCATTTTTCAAAACTCAGAGCGTTAAATGTTCAAAGGCTGTCCATTGATGATATTTCAAAGGTGTTTTCTGCCCGTCAGTTTGATGTAATTATTTGTAATGATGTTTTTTACTGTTTAGATAAACCACAGATTATCAACGCTTTAAACAATGTCGCATTATTACTTAAATCTGATGGTATATTTCTTTCCAACAACAACGCCATTGATATTTTCTACGGAACGCACGATATTGCCGTAGGAGGAAAATGGCGTTTTACTCGCAAAGATTTTCAGCAACTTATTCCTCAAAATTCCTTTCAAATTAACTATTCTTCTTATTGGACTTGGCTGCTATCGCCTTTGGTTTTAGCCATTCGTCTTTCACAGCAACTACAATTAAAATTAGGATTGATAGATACTGAAAAAATAATTTCCGACGTACAGCTACCTCCGCTTTGGCTCAATGATTTTTTCTACCAAGTAGTTAAATTAGAAGAAAAACTCATAAAACGTGGATTCTTTGGAAGTTCTCTGTTCTTGAAAATGACTGTGAAGTGATTATTTTTCGGAATTATCTACTTTAATAAACTGACCACAGATTTGACAGATTGAACTGATTTTCACTGATTTTTCCGTGTAAAATCGGTGGTCTAATTCCTTGTTGCGACCTAAAGTAATTCCGTTATTTTTTCAGAAAATACTGCTCGAAAATCGAACCTTTTTTTAGTGAATACTCCAATACTGCCGACTCATCTCCGTAAGCAACTCGTTGAAATTCGAGCATATTCTTAGCATTCAGCACAAAAGGCTTTTCGATGGTTGTGATTGGAGCGAGGTACAAAATTCCTTTTTGTAGTTGATTGAGATTTGGGAATGAATTAATCAAAATAAAAGCACCGATGACAAAGCTCCATACCGATTTCCATCTGAATTTTTCTACCAGTGAAATACTCACCAAAATGGATAAAATAAAAAAAGCGGGAAACGAGACTCGAATATTAAAATCGTTATATATTCCAATCCTGTAGAAAGCTACCAAGCATGGAAAAATAACCGCCATTCTCCACAAAATTTTATTAGGATTTTGATAAAAATGCAATAAAACGCCCCAAATAATGAAGTTTGAAAAAATGTAAATTAGGTAAATTAAAAACCAAAACCCTACGCCCGTTTCCCACATAAATTCTGTATTATTGGCATG
>JALONS010000045.1 GCA_025454855.1 Arcicella sp. | reverse complement strand
CATCGAAAATGTACAAGGAGATGAACGAGATTTTATCATTTTTTCGGTAGGATATGCCCCCGATGCAAAAGGTAAAATGAGTATGCAGTTTGGTTCATTAAACACGCAAGGCGGTGAAAATCGTTTGAACGTTGCCGTTACGAGAGCGAAAGACAAAGTATTTGTGGTGAGCAGTATTTTGCCCAGTCAGTTACGGGTAGAAGATACTCAAAATGAAGGTCCGAAATTGTTGAAAAGCTATTTGGAATATGCAATGGTAGTTTCGGAAGGAAATTATAAACCATCGCCTTACCGTTCAGAGAAATATCAGACTCAATGGCTACTGAAAGAGCAATTATTGAAAGATAACTGCCAATATATCAAAGAATTACCATTTGCGGATATTACCGTAAAAACCGACAATTTATATCAATCGTTAATCCTGACCGATGATGATTTATACTACGAAAATCTTTCTCCCAAAGAAACGTTTGCTTACATTCCTGCGGGTTTGCGAGCAAAAGGCTGGAAATTTGAAAGGGTTTTTAGTCGTAATTTTTGGAAAATATCGTAATACGGGAATCCTTCCTGTAAATCACAATCCAACGCACGGAAAGAAGTTCCTTGCTACATTTTATGAAAAACGTTATCCTTCATCTTCGCATACCCTTTTCGCTATTCCTCATGCCTGTATTTTGGTTTGCGGTTAGTCAGACACAAAACCCCGATTGGAGCGTTGTGGTAGGGCTTTTTGTGATTTTACATTTACTCATTTATCCTGCTTCCAATGCTTATAACAGTTATTTTGATAAAGATGAAGGAGCTATTGGCGGACTTGAAAACCCACCGCCCGTAAGTAAAGAATTGTTCTATATGGCTTGGGTTTTGGATATTATCGCCATCGTTTGGGCGTATTTCCTTTCGGGCTGGATATTGAGCGTAGCACTATTAGTGTACAGTTCGGTCTCTAAAGCCTATTCAAACGATAAAATTCGTTTAAAAAAATACCCAATTGTCAGTTGGCTAACCGTGGGTATTTTTCAAGGAGCATTTACGTACTTGACAGTTATTCAGGCAGTTGGTAAGACTAATTGGCAAGATTTAGGACAAACTCAGTACCTTTTTCCAGCCGCATTGAGTAGCTTAAATTTGTTAGGTTTTTATCCCATGACCCAGATTTATCAACACGAAGAAGATGCTCGTCGGGGAGATTTGACGATGAGTAGATTATTGGGCATTAAAGGAACATTTATTTTTACTGCCAGTATTTTTTTGTTCGTAACAATAGGCTTTTACTTTTACTTTCAAGATGTACAAGTGTTTAAAATTCAAGCCTTTATCATCTATGTATTAGTGATGTCACCCGTTTTGATTTATTTTAATTTGTGGTTTTTTAAAGTTTTGAAAAACGAAAACCAAGCCGATTTTCACCACACGATGCGGCTCAATATGCTTGGTTCGGTTTGTTTGAATTTGTTTTTTATTCTATTGTTAATCACCCAATTATGAGGCTTGTACAAGCAATAGTTTAACAATTTTAATGTGGTAATTTCTCCCGTAAAAGACCATATACCCACGTACCCGCAATAGCCGAAAGTAGAGATACCGTAATTACGCCAAAACCACTACCAATCTGAGCGAAAAGTGGACCGGGACAAGCCCCAGTTATAGCCCAACCGAACCCAAAAATTAACCCTCCATAAATCTGTCCTTTATTGAAAGTTTTAGCAGGAATAACGATTTTTTCTCCCGATAAAGTTTTGATATTCAATCGCTTAATCAATTGGATAGAAATAATGCCCACCACCACAGCCGTACCTATTACGCCGTACATATGGAAGCTGGTAAGCCTAAACATTTCTTGAATTCTGAACCAAGAAATGATTTCGGACTTCACGGCAATAATGCCAAAAAGTGTCCCTGCTAAGAGGTATTTGAAGTTATTTGTAATCATTTTTTATAGCGTTAATAAAAATGGTAAAATCAGCCACGTCATCACGAAGCCACCGACCATAAAACAGATGGTAGCAATTAATGAGGGAATTTGTAAGTTTGATAATCCCGAAATGGCGTGTCCAGAAGTACAACCGCCCGCCCAGCGTGTCCCGAAGCCTACTAAAAACCCTCCTAAGATGATGAAAATAAAGCCTTTGAGGGTAAAAAGATTTTCAAAATTGAATAAATCAGTAGGCAATAATCCCGAAAAATTATGAATGCCCAACGCCGCTAATTCCTGTTGAGTTTGCGGATTAATCACGATGTCGTTGGGATTGGAAAGCAGAGAATTACCGATAAATCCACCCAAAATGATACCCGCCACGAAAAACAAATTCCATGCTTCTTTTTTCCAGTCGTATTTGAAAAAGTTGATATTGGCAGGTACACAAGCGGCACATATATGCCGAAGCGAAGAGGAAATACCAAAGACTTTATTGCCCAAAATCAATAAAATCGGGACTGTCAAGCCAATCAAAAGTCCTGAGATTGACCAATGCCAGGGCTGGCGAAGCGTTTCTAAGATGTTCATTATTAGTTTTTGGTTATTAAAATGTTGCTGTGTGTAAATGGAACTTATATTTGTTGCATGAAAAAAGATAGCTCAAAGTATCAATCTAACCAATACGATAAAATTATCAAGGAGAATATCGAAGTTGTTATTCCAAATTTTGTACAGAATATACTTGATATTCACATTGTCGAATCAGAGGAAATTCCTGATGATATTCAACACACAAAAGAACGAAAGCCTGACGTTTTAAAAAAGGTAACTGACAATAATGGCAATGTTTTCATTCTTCAAATTGAGTTTCAAGTTGCCGATGAACCCGAAATGGTGTATCGTATGGGTGATTATTATTTGATGCTTGAAAGAAAATACAAAACTCCTGTTGAGCAATACGTTATTTTTATTGGTAATGGGAAACCTTCAATGCCAACTGTGTTGAATAGAAAACGGATGCAATTTGAGTTTCCATTAATTATTTTTTCAGAAATTGACTATCATAAATTTTTGCAATCTAATAAACCCGAAGAAGTCATTTTCGGAGTATTGGCAAACTTCGCCAAAGATAGTCCTAATAAGGTGTTGAGTCAGATAATTAATCGTCTTCATGAAACCACAAAAGGCGATTTTGCGTTAAGAAAATATTTCAAACAGTTGCGGGTTTTATCGCAATTGCGTAAATTAGAAAAACAATTAAAAGAAATCATTATGGATAGTATCGAAAAATTTATTGATGAAGAACGAGATGTTGCTTTTATGATAGGGGTTGAAAAAGGGGCTGAAAAAAAATCTATCGAAAAAGACGAAAAATTCGTAAGGAATCTTCTTACAAAAAGCAATCATACCCTCGCCGAAATTGCTGATTTTGCCAATGTGAGCATTGATTTTGTGATTAGTATTCAACAAAAGTTGGCTGATAAAAAGTAATATACTCATGTACGTAGGCATCGCAACACTTCTTATCAACTGGATTATTTTCTTCTTCTTTCTAAAAGATGAAAAATTCTACCCCGCTATCTACAAATTCTACTGGACGTTAGCTATCATCTTCATTCCGTTGTCGTGGATTGTATATTTGGCTTGGGGGCGAAAAGCTCATACTTTGCAGGAGGAATAATTTTAAATTATTCCCGTCTTTAAAATCGCCCCAAATCCTCCTTCAATATTCACCACATTGTGATAACCCCTTGACTTCAAGATACTTGCTGCTACCATCGAACGATAACCTCCTGCACAATGTACATAGTTGGGTTCTTCTTTGTCAAACTCGGTCATCAATTCCGAAATTTGAGCTAAAGGAATATTCTCCGCATCCTTGACGTGTCCTGTTTCAAATTCTGAAGTCTTGCGTACATCTTTGATAATGAGATTATTACGTTTATAGATTTCCGCAAATTCTTCGGGGGAAACCGTATCAATTTCGTCCGTTTCACGTCCAGAGGCTTTCCATGCTTCGATGCCGCCTTGTAAATATCCTAATACGTTATCGTAACCCACTCTTGCCAAACGCCTGACCACTTCTTCCTCTCTGCCTTCATCTGCCACAATCAAAATTTCTTGTTGAATGTCTCGCACGAGCGTACCTACCCACGGAGCAAAATCGCCATCAATACCAATAAAAATAGAGCGTGGAATAAAGCCTTTTCCAAAAGCATCGGGCTTGCGAGTATCAATAATCAGAGCATCAACGGCATTTACCAAATCCTCAAATTCCTTGGGTGAATGAGCGGTAAGCCCTGTTTTCAATACCTCTCGAACCGCCTGAACGCCCGTTTTATTCAACTGAACATTTTTGGGAAAGTAAAATGGTGGCGGTGTCAAACCGTCGGTTACGGCTTCTATGAATTGCTCCTTTGTTTGGGGTTTTAGAGCATAATTGACCGCCTTCTGATTACCCAAAGTATCAGAGGTTTCTTTCGACATATTCTTGCCACAAGCCGACCCCGCTCCGTGTGCAGGATACACAATTACATCATCAGCCAAAGGCATGATTTTCTGATTCAGAGAATCATACAAATGACCTGCCAAATCTGCCATCGTCAGAGAGCCGTTTTGGGCTAAATCTGGGCGACCTACATCACCAATAAAGAGCGTATCACCCGAAAAAAGAGCCACTTGCTTTTGATTTTCATCTAACAGCAAATAACAACTTGATTCCATCGTATGCCCTGGGGTATGTAAGACTTTGATAGTTGTTTTTCCTAATCTAAACTCCTGATTATCAGTGGCAATAATTGCCTCGAATTTCGGATTGGCATTTGGACCATAGATGATAGGAGCATTCGTTTTCTGAGATAATTCTAAGTGTCCTGATACAAAATCAGCGTGAAAATGGGTCTCAAAAATGTATTTAATGATTGCGTTATTTCGCTTGGCTTTTTCAATGTACGAATTTACCTCACGCAAGGGGTCAATAATCGCCACTTCCCCTTCCGACTCAATATAATAAGCTCCCTGAGCTAAACAGCCCGTATAAATTTGTTCTATTTTCATATTTTTGTAGGACAGGTTTAAAACCTGTCTTTTTATTAATTTGACAGGTTAGAAACCTGTCTTACTTTCTTTGAAAGGTACAAAAAGTAAAATTTTGAATTGTGTTAAAAGGTGTCTCGTGGTTCTCGTTAATACATTTTATTTTTCTAAAATTTTCTTCAAATGTTGCAGTCATGGAATATTCTGAATATTGCTTTATTTCTAAACCACTACATTTAGTTGGACCTTGCTCCGAGAATGTTCCTACGCTCATAAAGCCACTGTTTTTAACACTTTTAGCTGCAATAGAAAGATAGGCTTCTACTTGGTTTTTCTCAGTCAAAAAGTGAAAGGCTGCTCTGTCATGCCAAACATCATATTTTGAAGTATTCTCTTGATAATCAACTATATCACAAACTATCCATGTTACTTTTTCGGCATCATTTTCTAATCTTTTCTTTGCTTTTTCAAGAGCTTTCTCTGAAATGTCTAACACCGTAATATTCTCAAAACCATCTTTTAATAAATAATCTACCAGAAAACTGTCTCCGCCTCCTACATCAATAATCTGAGCATCTTTCGGTAAATTCAGAGAACGGATAAACTCTAATGAAGTCGTGGGCTTTTCCTGAAACCAACTTACATCCGTAGGTTTTTTATTGGTAAAAACGCTCTCCCAATGTGTTTTTCTGTTATTGTTCATTCTTGAAAAAATTAAAAAATAACTCGTTCCCCATTCTTGGTTTTACCGAGTTGTAACAAGGTTCTAAAGTTTTGATTAAAAATTTATCTGAAAATAAATTTACGTACTCCTCTTTACTACCACCGAAAGGAGGATTATTCGGAAATTCTACTCCAAACAACAAACCCACTAACTTCCCTTTTGTAGTCAGTAGTTCGCTCATTTTCTGAACATACTTTGGTCGTAAAGCAGGGTCAATAGCACAGAAAAACGTTTGCTCTAAAATCAAGTCATACTCGCCCGCATGATTAAAGAAATCTCCTTCAATAACCGTAATATTCTGATAATCAGACAGATTTTTCTTCATGATTTCTACTGCCAATGGAGCAATATCAATGACTGTTACGTTCTGAAAACCCCTTTCTGCCAAATAACGAGCCTCATATCCGCTTCCACAACCAGGCATTAGAATACTGATATGTTTATCTGTCAATTGGTCAATGTAGGCTTTTAAAGGAGGAGAAACAGCCTTTAAATCCCAGCCTGTTTGCTCTGTTTCGTAGCGAGTATTCCAGTAATTTTTTGATAGAAAATCAGTCATATTTTGGGCTTTCGGCTGTCAGTAATTGGCTTTCAGCTTTTAGCGATTTAAGTTGTAATTGTGCGTAATATTATGTTGTTAAAAGCTGACTGCTAACAACTAAAAAACTAACTCTTTAAGCAATATCCATGCTCCCATCACCAGTGTAAACCACCCAAAAGCAGGTTTAAGTTGTTGGTTGTCCAAACGTTTAGAGATGGTAGTGCCAATCAATACCCCAACGAGTGATAGACTAATAAATATTCCCAGAAAAATCCAATCTAATGAATGTTTGCCCAAATCTCCCGTAAAGCCAATGAGGGAATTAATTGCAATAATGATTAGAGACGTTCCTACGGCTAATTTCATGGGTAATTTCACGAAATTGGTCAGAACTGGAATAATTAAAAAACCACCCCCTACGCCTACAAATCCCGTTAGTGTACCCACCAGTAAGCCTTCTATAAAAATTAAACTATAATTTAATCTTCGTATAGCTTCAGAAATATCATCCACTTCTTGCCTTTTACGAATCATTGAACGTGAAGCCAAAACCATCAATACGGCAAAAGTTATCATAATTAAGCCGTTTTTGGTTAAGATAAAATCGCCAAATTGTACAATTTTTTCTGGAATCAAGGGCATTAGGTATTTACGGGTAGCAAATACCATGACAAAAGATGGAAATGAAAAAAATAGTGCCGTTTTAGGACTTGCTAACCGTTTTCTCAGATAATTGATGGATGCCATCGCCGAAGTACTACCCACAATCAAAAGTGAATAAGCCGTTGCTAAAGGTGGGTCAATCCGAAAGATATATACTAAAACAGGCACGGTCATTATTGAGCCGCCACCGCCCAATAAACTGAGTAAAAGTCCAATAACTACCGCCAATAGATAACCCACTAAATCCATAGATTAATATCAATATATGTTAATATTTTCATTTAAAAATTTTGAGTTATTACTCATAAGTGATGAGATTTCTGAATAAACCCATTGTAAATTTTATCAAATTGCTAAACTATGTTCACGCCTTAAAACTAATAATTACAATCACAATGTTCAATACATTCAATTAGCTTCATCACTTCCCGTTCTTTTAGAGAATAAAAAACGTTTAAACCATCTTTTTCCGAACGCAAGATTCCCTTCAATTTCATATTAATTAAATGATGAGAAAGCAGAGACTGTTCGCATTCCAAAACCTCACACATTTCATTAACCGATAATTTTTCATTTTGTGCCAACAAATCTACAATAGCCAACCGAGTTGGATGAGCAACCGTCTTCAAAATAAAAGCCGCCTTTTCTAATTTTTCTTTATTGATTTGATATGTAACCATCAACGTAGGATTGTGTTCTTTTGAAAACTAATGTTTCCAAATTTTTCCACAAATATATGATAATATCTTCATATATAAATATATTACTGAACAAAAAGGTTCAAATGGTGGTATTAACTATAAAATAAAATTTAAATATGAGTAAATTTGTCTGGATTATATCGTTGATAATCAGTGTGATACCTCAAGAGTTTAGACATCAAATAAATTTAGAAGAGCCATCACCTTATCCAAAGTTTAATATTGAATTGAACCATGAAAAGTACGAAAAACGCCTAAACTTTAGAGAAGGGTTAATTCTGATTTATATTCCTAAACGGAAAAAATTAGCTTATATGGATGCCAATGCCAACGTAATCATTCCTCCACAATATGATGAATTTCGGTGGTTTGGGGAAGGGCTTGCTCCCGTGCGTAAAGGAAAAAAATGGGGATTTATCAACCCTAAAATGGAGTTAATAATCCCTTTTCAGTTTGACGAAGTCAGCCTTTTTCACGGTGGGATAGCGAGGGTAAGAATTGGGAAAAAAGTGGTTGAAATTGATAAAAATGGGCGATTTATTAGATGAGTATCTAACTCATAAAATTTCTACTTTTGTTCAACTTCCCGAAAGTTTTAAAACTTTCGGGAAGAGCTACTAAATTGATTACTTCTGAAATTTACCTAAATAAAAATCTCTTTACTCATCTCAACAGATTTTATAAACTCGCTTTTATTCAACCCTAATTCAATTCCCTGATTTTCAAAAAAATGTATCATGTTTTGAGTGTTTATGTTGCCCACTAAATCATCTTCTGCCATTGGGCAACCACCAAAACCACCAATCGCCCCGTCGAACCTTCGGCAACCTGCTTGGTAAGCAGATTCAATTTTCATTTGCCAATTATCCGTATTAGCATGAAAATGACCGCCAAATTCAATATCGGGATATTGTGGAATCAAGGTACTATACAATTGCGTAATGGTCTGTTTATCAGCTACACCCACAGTATCAGAAAGAGCAATAGTTTTAATCCCTAACTCGTACATTTTCTCCGCCCAATTTGCCACAATTTCTGGATTGAAAACATCTCCGTAAGGATTGCCAAAACCCATTGAAAAATACACAACCATCTCTTTATCAGTCTTTTGGCAAATATTTTGAATCATCTCAACGGTCTTGAAAGCCTCCGCAATAGAACTATTGGTATTGCGTTGCTGAAAGGTTTCTGAAATAGAAAAAGGAAAGCCTAAATATTTGATTCGCTTAAAATTAGCAGCGTTTTCTGCCCCTCTGACATTAGCAATGATGGCTAATAATTTAGTGTCAGATTCGTCTAACGCTTCGTAAACAGCAGCAGTATCCGCCATTTGTGGAATAGCCTTTGGCGACACAAAACTGCCAAAATCAAGGGTATCAAAACCCACTTTCAACAGTTGATTCAAATAATCAATTTTCTTTTCCGTCGGAATCCAATTTGCCCAGCCTTGCATAGCGTCACGGGGGCATTCAACTATTTTAATGTGCATCGTTTCTGAATATTTCTTAACAAAGTTAGAGTAAAGATTACACAAAAAAAATCCCGCTTTTGAGCTAAGCGGGATACACAAAATAAGGTCAGTTTATTCATCAAAATAAGGAAATTACTTTCTGGAAATAGCCCTCATGTTATCAAAACCTGCTCGATTAGGGTATTCAAGCATGATTTTGGCAACTACATCATACACTAATTGCTCTCTATTCTTACGATTTCGCTCGTTGATTTCTCCTTTGGCGTAGCCTTGCCAAATCATATCTTTTGTTCTGCCGTCATGGAGACTGATAATAATTCTATTTTCCTCGTAGTTTCGAGACGAAACATTATTACCTCCTCCCCAGCCCCAACCCCAGCCCCAAAAAGGCGAAAAGTTGTTATTAGACTGAACCGACTGCATATTGCGAGCGTCCGTTGAGAAACTTACTAAAATATCAGGATTGCTTTCATCCAACTTATAACCCCTGTTTTCCATCTCACGAGTCATTGCCTGCGTCATACGTTTGAGCATCAACTGGCTACCCATCACAGCATCTTGCGTAGTTTGAGACGGATTGTAAAAATTATAAGTTTGATAACGGGAAAAATTAGTTTGACGGTCGTAGTCTGAACGAATCGTCAAAGAAGGGCTACAACTACTCATTCCGAGTACCAAAGCCAGTGCGAAGACATTAATTAATACTTTCATTTTACAAAAAATAAGCAATTTTACATAAATAATCATCTGTGATTCAGATTAGTACGTATATATCATAGGCTAAATCGTAAAATGGATTTTAGTGTTTATGGATTTTTCTTTCAAAACAATTTTAAAACGGTAGGAGTTGATGTTTATTACAAATTCTAAGAATATTCTAATCAAATAGGCATAATTATTGCTCGGGTACAACCAAAGAATATTCTGAAAAATAAAAATATTCCGTTGAAAATTTTGGATAACAAATTAAAACCAATTTTTTGATAAGTCTAAACGAATAATCTATTGTTAATATTTGTTAATGATAAGATTTTTTTTAGTATTTTGTTGGGAAATATTATAACAACTACTATCTTTGAATCAACCTTTCAGGATAACTACAAGAAGAATTTAAAAACGTTACTAATAAAAATATAAGGAGATACAATTTGAGAAAAAACTTTACGTTAACTAAATAGATTTATCAAAATGGAAAAAGTCCATGTTAACGACAGTGAACTTGTATCACGTTATATCAAAAATAGTGACGAACACGCCTTTGAAACGCTGGTTCGCCGTTACAAATCCAAAGTTTATACCACGATTTATTTGATTGTTAAGGATACTTTCGTAGCCGAAGACTTAATGCAAGATACTTTTATCAAAGCAGTAGATGTACTTCGTTCAGGAAAGTATAATGATGAAGGTAAGTTCTTGCCGTGGGTACTTAGAATAGCCCATAATATGGCAATTGACTATTTCCGTCGTGATAAACGCTATCCAAATGTTGTATTTGAAGATGGTAGCAGTGTATTCAACACATTAGATTTTGCGGAAGACTCTTATGAGGATATCCAAATTCGTGAAGAATCACACGCTCATCTGAGAAGCCTGATTAAAATGCTTCCAGACACGCAAAGAGAAGTTTTAGTAATGCGTCATTATGAAGACATGAGTTTTCAGGAAATTGCTGATGCTACGGGGGTAAGCATCAACACAGCACTTGGTAGAATGCGTTATGCGTTGATAAATCTACGCAAAATGATGAGTAAACATTCTCCGAGCTATGATACAAACCTTTACGCAGCATGACGTTATCCGTTACGTCTATCAAGAAACAACGGAAGAAGAAAACCTTTTGATTCAGGACGGATTAGTCCATGATGCTGAAATGTTAGAATTTTATTTAGATATGCTTGATGTACAGGCAGGTCTGAATAGAAGTTACCGCCAGCCTTCCGAACGAAGTATAGACAAAGTGCTTGCGTATTCAAGGAATACAAACAAAAGTCACCAAATTCACGCTGTTTAGTGTGGATTGGGTGACTTTTGTTTATTTGAAAGGTTTTGAAATTAGAACACAGAACAAGGAATTAAGAATGGAGAAGTGAAAACTTCTAAGAGCTACATTCCTTGTTCTTAATTCTAATTTCAATTTTTAGAAAGTTTACAATCTCAAACTATCATGATGTTGAAGAAAATCCTGGTATGCCAATCCTATGCCTTCTTTCAGTTCAATGGTGTGTTTCCAACCCTGAGCGTGTAATTTTGAAACATCCATTAGTTTACGAGGTGTTCCGTCGGGTTTGGTAGTGTCCCAAATGAGTGTTCCTTCAAATCCTACAATATTTTTTACTGTTTCTGCCAATGCCTTGATAGTTACATCTTCGCCCGTGCCAACGTTAATGAGTTGGGGTTCACTATAATTTTCCATTAAATAAACACAGGCTTCGGCGAGGTCGTCGGCGTGTAAAAACTCACGCATGGGCGAACCCGTACCCCAAAGCGTAACGGACTCACTTCCAGCTATTTTAGCTTCATGGAATTTCCGAATCATAGCGGGCAAAACGTGTGAGTTTTGTAGGTCATAATTATCATTCGGACCGTATAAATTTGTAGGCATCACCGAAATAAAATCACAGCCATATTGGCTTCTGTATGCTTCACACATTTTGATGCCTGCAATTTTGGCGATGGCATACGGTTCATTGGTTTCTTCCAAAAAACCACTCAACAAATAATCTTCTTTTAAGGGTTGCGGAGCAAGTTTAGGATAAATACACGACGAACCCAAAAACATCAGTTTTTTTACGCCCGTTTCGTAAGCACTGTGGATGACATTGTTTTGGATGGCTAAATTTTCGTAAAGAAAATCGGCTCGGTAGGTGTTGTTGGCAATGATTCCGCCCACTTTGGCAGCAGCTAAAAAAACGTATTCCGGTTTTTCGGTTTTAAAAAAATCAGAAACGGCTTGCTGGTTACGAAGGTCAAGTTCACGGGAGGTTCTGAGAATAAAATTGGTGAAGCCTTTTTCTTGTAATTTTCGATGAATTGCCGAACCCACCATACCTCGATGACCCGCAATGTATATTTTTGATGTTTTGTCCACGTATAAAATTGAATGTTTGAACGATTTAGTGAAATGGAATGAATATTGTTATCTTTGAGTTAATAAAATCATTCATTTTACGTTTTACAAAGGTAACACATTCGTTTTAAACAGGTTCAATCTTTGAAAATCAATTACCAAATTTTCAAGCGGTTCGCCGCCCGATTTTAAATCTTCAAATTGATATAATGAAAACGCTTTCTCTTTTTATAATTATTTTATTGGTAAGTTTTACAAGACTTTCTTGGGGACAGTCGGATGAATTTAAGACAACTGCAAAACCCCAAACTGACACTTCTGCCAAGAAAAAAGCGGGATTGTTGGGCGGTTTGGTACAAACCGATATTTTAGATAATATCAAGAATGCTAAGAAGACCATCAAAGATGTAAAAGAGGATATAAAAAATAATAAAGAGGAGTTTAAAAGGCTAAAAGGCGAAGCTGGCGAGCTTTCGGCGGATTTGGGCTTGAAGATTAGAAGAGATAATAAGAAGAAAAAAGAAAAGAAAAAGCCTAAAGACGAATATGAAGATATTAAGTTTGAACTTAGGATTGGAGAGTACGGTTCGGGAACAAGGCTTACGGTAGAAGAAATTAATGTTTTACGTAATCCTGATGAAGCTGAACCCAGTATTTACGCCAAAGAAATTTGGTGGTACGACCCTAAATTGCGGCGTGTAACTAATGTTCCGAGAAAAGATAAAGATTATGGTGAAATCTGTCATGGACCCTATAAAAAATACGTAAATGATGAGTTGGTTGAAGAAGGGTTTTTCTACGTAGGCGTAAAAGATGGACGCTGGGAAACTTACAGTCAAGAGTATATTTTGTTATCGAAAGAAAAATATGATAATGGGTTTTTAGCAGATTCTAAGTTTTCTTATTACGATAAGGCACAGACCAAAATCAAAGAGGTAATACCCGTAAAACATCATAAAATAACGGGCGAATATCGTTCTTTCTACGAAGGTGGACAATTAAAGGAAGAGGGTAAATTTGATGATAGCGTAAAAGTAGGACGCTGGCGTGAATATCATCAATTTGGCTCGATGGGACGTTTGAAAAAAGAAACGATGTACGCCAAAGATAAATTTGATGCTACCGAACCCGAAATATTAGTAGAGAGAGATAACAAAGGAAAAATTATTTATGAAGCCCCCAAAAAAGCCAAGAAAAAGGAAGAGGAGGAAAATTAGGGTATAAAATAAACAAACTGTACTTTCAAGTTTGAAAAGCGTTGATTGAGATATTTTATCTTATTCAACGCTTTTTTGATTTTGTGAAAATCTTTCTCCGAATAAGACATGATACATTTTGACTTTATATTTATCTTAGTGAAATAATACTGATTTTAAAAGAATATTGCGTATCTGAGTCTCAAAACGACGACTTCCATAAAATAGGCATCAAATCTTTAAAATTGGCATAAATATAAACCCTAATAAAATACCCCTTGAAAACACACAATACTATTTCTTCTTTTCGTCAGCGAGTACTTTTGCTCGTTTTTTTCTTTTCGGGCTTCGCCGCCCTATTGTATCAAGTAGTTTGGCAACGTTGGCTGGTATTTTACACAGGAATTAGCTCATTGAGTATCAGCTTGATTGTCTCGGCATTTATGGCAGGTTTGGGTTTGGGTTACTTGGTAGGAGGTAATTTAGCCGACCGCTCTGCTAAAAATAAGCCTATTCTTTATTTTGTCTTTGCCGAACTGGGTATTGGTCTTTTTGCCCTGTTGAGTAAGCCCATCATTTATGATTTTTTGTATAATTCTGGTATTTTCAAAGTGTCGGGGAATGCACAAACTTATTTAGTTTTGTTTGGTGTGTTGCTATTTCCTACCTTTTTGATGGGGCTTTCGTTACCCTTGCTTTCAAAAGCATTTAAGTTGCAAAGTATTGATAATCAGGCAAGTTTTATTAGTAAACTGTATTTCGTTAATACGCTTGGAGCTGCTTGTGGGGCATTCGTAACGGGTATTATCCTCATCCGTTGGATTGGCTTTCAACATGCGGTTTATTTGGGTGCGTCGCTCAATTTCATTTGTGCTATCATTGCTGGTTTTATTTACCGAAATGAAGTGAATAATCAAATGGATTCAGAAAAAAACACGGTTACTGTTAGTCCTTTTTCTTGGAATAAAGATTTTACCTTTTGGGCATTTCAGTACGCAATGTCGGGCTTTATGGCGATTTGCTTTGAAATCATTTGGTTCAGAATACTCGATGTAACGATAAAATCTATTGCCATGACCTTTGCGATTGTCCTGGCGATTTACTTAATGTCGATGGCTTTTGGAACAAACTATGGTGTTCGTTATTTACGAAAGGCTCGTACTAATCTATTGGCAGTTTTTCTCAAAACTCAATATTTCCTGTATTTGTATTCAGTGGGTGCTATTTTCCTTTTTTTGTGGGCTGTAAATCATATTGAAAAAATAGCATTTTTATCGGACTATTTTCTCAGCTACGAAACTGATTTTCAAGGCAAAATCGTAGTGATAATGTATTTGGTTGTACCCATTTTTCTGATGTCAGTACCCACATTTTTAATGGGTTTTAGCTTCACCATTTCACAGGCTATCATTCAAAATAACTATGCCGAAGTGGGGCGAAAAGTGGGTTGGTTGCAGTTTATCAATATTGTGGGGTCATCGGCGGGAGCGTGGTTTGTTACCTTAATTGGTTTTAATGTACTTGGTAGTTCTTTGATAATCAAGTTGTTAGGAATAATAGGCTTGTTTTATGTAATACTGATTTTTCGTAAAAAGATACTTCCTTTGGCTCATGTGGTTTTCTTATCGGTAGTACTACTGTCGGTGGTTTATCTTCTGCCAAACCATAAAGCCTTTTGGGAGATTTTTGGGGGGGTACGTCAGTCTGATTCACTGATTTTGAAAGAGGATGACTCGGCTTTATCTTCCATCAAACTCAATTTTCAAGGGGGCAATCAAGATGTTGTTTTTATCAATGGATTAGGTCAAAGCCATTTACCTTTTAGTTCGGATGAGGTTCACGTAGCTTTGGGTAGTATTCCGTCGTTTATTCACCCCAATCCTGAAGATATTGCTATTATTGGCTTGGGGTCGGGCGGAACGCTTTACAATGTGGCAGGAAGACCACAAACTAAGCGAATTGATTGTTTTGAGGTGATTCTGAGTCAGCCCGATGTATTGAAAGAATACGCTATTCGTAAAAATGACCAATCCGTTAGTGATATTTTGAGTGACAAAAGGGTAAATCTAATCTTGAAAGATGGACGTTATGAGATTCAGAACAATGATAAAAAATATGATTTGATAGAAGCCGACGCTCTTCGCCCGAAATCATCCTATTCGGGAAATATCTACTCGAAAGAATACTTTGAAGTATTGAAATCAAAACTAAAAACGGGTGGTATTGTCGCTTCGTGGATGCCTACCTTTCGAGTACGTGATACCTTCGTAGGTGTATTTCCGTACGTATATGAGGTAGGTAAATTTATCTTGATTGGTAGCAATCAACCAGTAGTAGTCAATGGAAAAATTTTGGAAGAACGCCTACGTGATACATTTACTCAGCAACACTTCTCGAAAGCGAATATTGATGTAAAGAAGGCTTCGGAAGGTTTTATGAATGAGGTAGTTACGCTTAGAAATGGCAGTGTTCAAAACCTTGATGACATCAATACGGATATGTTCCCGAAGGATGAATATAACCATATCTATAAGTTAATAGAACAGATTAGAAATCGGTAAATGACGTAAATGTAGAGACAAGGTATTGCGTAGAGACAAGGCACTGCCTTGTCTCTACACATTTATTTTTCCATAAATTTCACACCTGCGTAATTGGTTTTAATCGTGATTTTGGTATTAGAACCCTTCCCGATTTTCCCCTTGTATGTTTTGGTAGGTTGCCAGCCCATTTTGCGGTCATCATCGTCATTTTCATCTGGATTTACGGTGAAAGTTACTTTACCCGACGGATAGCGGAAATTGGCGTAGGTAGTAGTTACCTCAAAATCAGCGTTACAGTCTCCACTAACAGGCAATTTAACTGCCGTATAATTAGAGCGAATATCAAGGCTTTTGAGTGTTTTGGATAATTCCGAAAGTTGTACGCCGTCTGAATAACTAATATTCAATTTGCCCGTTTCGTTAATTTTGCCAATTTTCCCAGATGAATACTGAAACGTTCCGTCCAAATTATTAATGTCATCTAACACCACCGAACCATAATTGTTTTTTAATTTCAGATTATCGGCTTTATCAATACTTAATTTTGAGTACGAAATCTGCAAATCACCCTCATCCATCTGTTTGATAGTGCTACTGCCATATTGTACAAAAATATCTTTGTTTGTACCCGTGAGGCGGTCGGAAGAGAAGCTACCATAATTAGATGTTATTCTGAGTGGAGCATCAAATTGAGGAATAATCGTTTTTCCGTATTTGTTAGACACAGATAAGGCATTTGTACGAGGCATATACACCATATAATTGATTTCTACGCCTTTTTTGGCTTTGGGGCAGTTACAATTTTCATCTTCTTTTTTACCTGACCAACTCCAAGAATTGCCCCAACTCCAGTTATTATTATCAGAGTCAATGAAGGTTTTAAAAGAAATTTTTTCACCTTCACGTTTATCAGTAATTTCCACATTATCAATGAGTTCCTGAGCTTTTTGTTCGCTGCTGGCATAACCAATAATGGTAATATCCACTTTGATTTCATTCTTGTTCCAAAGCTCAATTTTTACGTCACCGTGTTGGTTATTAATGTTGAGCTTGTCTTTAGCATCTACCGAAAAAGACTTGGTAATTATTTTCTTTTTCTCTATCGGATTGTCTTGAGCGACATCTTCTTGACTGTTTCTACGAGGAAAATTTTGAGCAAAAAACTGCATTTCATACTTAAACTCGGCATCTGCTCTTGAAAACTCTTTTAATAATGTATTCGACTGTGCCTGGTTCTTCAAAAGTTGATTGTTTTCTCGGAGGACTTCATCTTCCAAAGATTTGTTCTTTAAACTATCCTGCCCAAAGGCATTTGTTAGTATCAAGACGTTGATAATGAATATTTTACATATATTTTTCATGACATTTTCGTTTGATAAAACAGGTTGGAAACCTGCACTACATTTCACACACTTTTCGTTGGACTCTTTTGGTATTCTTTTACCTTTTCAATAATCATTAATTGGCGATTTAAAATTTCTAATTGAACTTGTAAATTTTGCATCATAGCTTTTACTAAATCTTCTTGATTGGGCGTTTCAGATAGTTCTATTTGTAAATTTTTATAATCGTTGTTTAATTTTTCTATTTCGGTTTTAAACTCCTGATACATTACAGGGTCATGTTGTTCAATTTCCTTGATTTCCTCTCGTTTGCTTTCAATCAAACTGGTGTATTGTACCATCTGATTACCATACTGCGGGGCTACATTGGCAACAATTTGTTCAGTTGAATTAGAAGAAGAATGAAAATAGAAAACCGAAAAACTACCTATTAATAACACAAGACTGGCGGCAATAGCCCAGAATTTTAGTTTTGAAACGGATGATTTTTTAAACTTAATAATAATCTCATCAGATTCTTGATTGGGAGAACTTTCTTCCACACCGAGCGATTGGTCAATCTTGTTCCAAAGTCCCATCGGGACTTCGTGCAAGTCGAAATCTTCTCTGTTTTCTTGGATAAATTGTTCAAACTTTGTCTTTTTCATTTTTCTTTACTTTATGCTGTAAGCAATAGGCTGTAAACATAACCATTTACAAATTTTACTTTTAATTCTCGAAGCCTACTGCATATAACTTATTGCTTTAATATTTCTAATAATCGTTTTTTGGCACGAATGTACTGCGTGCGTGAAGTGGATTCGGCAATGCCTAATACTTCGGCAATTTCTTCGTGGTCGTAACCCTCCAATAAGTACAAACAAAGCACCGTTCTGAAACCATCGGGGAGTTGCTGAATGGCACAATGTACTCGTTGGACATCATAATTAATCTTGTCTTCATCGCAAATCTCATCCTCTGGAACGTCCGAGATTTCCTCAATGTCTATCCACTGAACCTTTCGATTTCGTAGTTGGTTCAATGCTCGATTAATCACAATTTGTTTCAACCAAGCTCCAAACGTACTGGTTTGACGGAAGTCATGGATTTTTTGGAAAGCATCCAAAAAAGCATCTTGCAATACGTCTTCGGCTTCGCCTACGTGATTGACAATTCTGACTGCCACATTATACATAGACTTTGAATACAGCCTATAAATCTCATACTGAGCCTTGCGTTCGCCCCGACGGCAAGCCTCTACGAGTGGGAGATGTTTGTCTATGTAAAGCGTTTGTTCCAGAGGTAATCTAATGGGTTGTGTTAAGAGTAATTTTCAATGTGCAATGTTCAATTTACAATA
>JALONS010000300.1 GCA_025454855.1 Arcicella sp. | reverse complement strand
GGTGCAGGAACGGGTACGTTCTTACTGGTTTATACGTATGCTTTTGTGGCAGATACCAAACGAGATTTAATTTTTAAGTATGTAACCGATACCCGCTTAAATAAAGTAATAGGGCTGATATTTATTAGTTTGGCAATATTACAGTGGATAAATCTAAATTAATGTGATAGAACTGTGTGTTTATAAATGTAATCCAGCCTAAAAGCGTGGAGTTAATAACCATACTACAACAAGTCTAATATTCTTTTAGTTATCACTAAGTATTTGTTTATGATATTTTCGGAATTGTTTTTGAGTTAATGGTTTGATTTTTAGCAACTAACAATTCTGTTTTGCCTTAAATACCATATCCTAAACCCTAATCCCTTTTTACCCCAACTTTGCCACATCATGTACAATAATCTCGCTACGGGTATAATCAATTAAGCCTGCATTTTTTAACTCATTAAAAAGTAAAGTAACCGTCTGCCGAGTGCTACAAATTAAACCAGCAATATCGTTATGAGTCAGATAATTTTTAATGACAACCTCTTGTACTTTGCCATTTCCCTCTTTTATTGCCCAATCTTTCAAAAACAAAGCAAAGCGAGTTTTCACATCTTTGAACATCAAATTGGTGTAATTATTACTGATTCGCTTAATTCTGAAACCCACTAATTTGGTGTAACGAATAGCTAATTGGGGATTCCTCTTGAGAATCTCTTCAAAATCATTAGTTAAAAAACTGCAAATAACCACTTTATCTGATACCGCTACGGCGTACTCATCCTGATTTTCATCTATTTCCATATCAAAAGTGTATTGCCCGAATAAATCTCCCGAACGTAATACTTCTTTTACGGTTTCATTGCCATCGGCATCTACTCTTACTATTTTTAGCGTGCCACTTTTAATGGTATAAAGGCGTTGTTCATCATCATGCGAAAAATACAGGATTTCATTTTTTCTAACCGTTTTGAAACTGGGAATCAGGCACAAGGCTCGGTTTTCTTCTCGGCTCAATACTGAGAATAACTGGTGGTCGTGGAGAAACCAATATTTTGCCTCTTCTTTCATATTACGATAAAATATATATTCTTGCAAATATATCACTCTTACGAATATAAGCCACTGTTAAACAACAAGTTAATGTAATTAATGCCAAGAAAAATAAATATCCACCATCGCCACTACTTTCAATGCCAAGTACCGTGAGGTGGGCTAAAATTGCTCCTCCCATCGTGCCAATGCCCAATATTGCTCCCAACCAAGCCCAGCGAGACGTTAGTAATAATACAACCGTGATTAATTCCATGATACCCGCTCCGTATCTTCCGAATGGTTCAACGCCCAATTTAGTGAATAATGCTACGCTTTCGGCAGCTCCTGTAAATTTAAAAAATAAGGTCTGAGCCAGAATGATAGCCGCTATTATTTGGGCTGCCCAAGAAATATAAGTTTGCTGATTTTTCATTTTTTGATGAATTTAGTCCAGTTAGCATCCGCTTTTGTTTTCAAAGCATTTTCATCTTTGTTCCAATCAATGAGCGTATTGCTAAAGAAAGTGTGATAAAATAAATATAATTTGCCGTTTAACACTTTGTAGGTTTCGGGGTCCACTTCTACCTTTTCCCCTTTTGTACCCATAGCGTAGGCACACCAACCGCCGTATTGAGGTTCGTATTTAGCAGGGTTTTTCTTGAATGTTTCCAGATTATTGGCGTTGGTAAATTGGTACGTTACGCCCTCGTGGGTGTACGAAAAATCTTTCTTGCCTTTTTGGGGTTTTCCCGCAAAATAACTGGTGGCATCGTAGCCACTGATGGCAGTGCCTTTGTCTAATAAAAATTCTTTTTTCCGAGTGTTTACGTCTTGTCCAAAACTGTTGGAGACCAAGAGCATCAAAATTGTAAGATTTAATAATGATTTCATGTTTGTGATTGATTGTTTACATTACAAATTTGGGGGATTCCTAAAGAGTGGATTGTCAGGAATATTACCAAACGGATTATTTGTTGGATTATCATAAAAAAATACAATTAACTCTTGACAATGTAACATTTTTATTTTAAATTCATTCAACAATCAAACACAATAACACATTAACTATGACAGCAATCGAACGCATTGAACACTGGGGAGACTCGCATCATCCCGCTTGGCTCGACATCGTAAGAATTGGATTAGGGCTTTTATTGTTTTTTAAAGGAATGAGTTTTATTGGGGATACTTCGCAGTTATCTGCTCTTACGGAAGGTCTTCATTTTAATGCTTGGAGTTACGTGGCGGTGCATTACGTAGCTTTTGCTCACTTGGTGGGAGGCTTACTGATTACGCTTGGGTGTCTTACCCGATTGGCATCGGCATTTCAAGTACCTATTTTATTCATAGCGGTATTTTTTACCAATATCAGAAATGGCTTTACGTTTGTCAATTCAGAACTGTGGCTATCCATTATCGTATTGGCATTATTGATTCTTTTTTGGGTGATTGGTTCTGGTAAATTTTCGTTTGATGAATACGTAAAAAACCATCCTGCTTATAAGATGAAGTAGTTTTTGCGGTGAACGGCACACGGTGAAATGGTGTAAGCGTTTATTTTCAGCTGAATAAAACGGAAGTACAAAACGACAAAATAAGCAAAATGAACCGCTGACGAAGTTTTCAACCGTCGTCAGGGTTACAGACTTAAATCCTGACGACGGTTGAAAACCTCGTCGGCGGTTGTGTGCTAAATAGTTTACAGTTCTGCAATAAAAAAGGGTAAATAGCACAAAGTCTATTTACCCTTTTTTAACGTAGTTTGGTAAAGTACCCTTTACCGTAAAAAACTACACTTTGATTTCAACATCAACCCCTGAAGGTAATTCTAATTTCATCAAAGCATCAACCGTTTTTGGTGATGATGAGAAAATGTCAATCAAACGCTTGTAAGTACACAATTGGAATTGTTCACGAGCTTTTTTGTTTACGTGTGGTGAACGCAAAACGGTGAATTTTTCAATTTTAGTTGGTAACGGAATAGGACCCGAAACCACAGCACCCGTAGCTTTTACAGCCTTAACGATTTTCTCAGCCGATTTGTCCACCAAAGTATGGTCAAATGACTTCAATTTAATTCTGATTTTTTGATTCATTGTTTTGGTACATTAAAGTTTAAATCCCGAGTCGAAAGTACCATTTGCTTCGATTTTGGGACTGCAAAATTAATAGAAAGGTTTGAGAATAAATAGTTTAGCTAAGAAAAATTTGGTGGAGTTCTCATCAAAATCACATTGATATTCTGCCTTCGTTGTCTGTGAGAGCAAATAAAAAGTTCAAGCGTCTTCACTGAAACCATGATGTTTAAGTTTGGAGATGAGTCTTTAGTGTATCAATTAATTGATAATGAGGTATTTATAAGAAAAGTAGAACATTGCTAAAATGGTGCTTTTTTACTCAATATAACCTTTTTACGATTCTGTTCGCCTTAAAAAGCTACATTCCAGACCAAACGATAAGTCCAATTGTCGGAAGTATTCGGGAGTGCATTAGCCCCCCAACGTCTGAAAGCCCCAACGCCTGCCCCAAGATAAAACAATTTGGCAAAACGCTTCCGAACAAGATTATCAACCATCAATCCTGTTTCAAAATATCCCTTTTCCAAGCCCTTAAAATCTATGCCTTCGTGGGCTTCACGATTACTGAAACTGCCGAAGGCTATGCCCTGCGAGATGGTAATTTCTGGACGAAACCATCTGGTTTTGGGTTTCGCCAAAAGACTACCAAAATTATGGGTAAGAAATAAATTGGCGTATTGGTCGGAAGTGAATTCATACAGACCCATCGTTTGGAAATGGTTGGCGACCCAAATGAAATTGTTATCGTCTCGGCTTCCTCTGCCGTTGTACAGGTACGGATATGGCACACTGCCCCACACTTTTCCTGCCGATAAATTTATGAAGGTTTCTCCCCAATTAAAGGTCTTGAAGTTATACTCCAGTTTTGTGTTTACTTTGGTGTAGGGCAGTTTTCCTTCAATAAAATATAAAAAACCCTGAGCCAAGTGTAATGAAAACGTAGGCGAAGGCGGTGTGGTGATAATTGCTCCACGTCCAATCTGCGAAAACTGTTCGCCGTAGGCATACCGAAACCCAATGCCTATTTCGGTTGTACGAAAATCTCGCATCAATGGGTTCATGGGGTCGTGCATGGGGTTGTGAAAAGTATAAGCGTAGGTGGGTTTGCGGGTTTCATCTATCAGCGAAATCGAAAAAGTAGCGTATCGTAAAGCCCTAAAATTAAGTTCTGCTTTCCATTGGCTTAGGCTATCGGCTTTGGCAATTTGGAACGTGCGGATAAGTTCGTAGGGAATTTGGGGGAAATTCCAGATAAAAAACTGCACATTCGCAGGCTCCGAAATATCACTTCTGTAAGACAAACTAAGCCTTAGTCGATTCTTTTCGTGGAGGTTAAAACGAACTCTTGCTTCGTATTTTAGGGCTTGGTCTCGCAGACCGTAGCCTAATTTAGCATCCAATCGAATAAATTTTGAAAAAATATCGTTCGTCAAAATATTCAGCGTTGGGCGGAAGCCTTCGTAAATATTGGCATCAAAGAGGTTTTGGATAGATAAATCCAACCGTTTACTCAAAGGAATTGCCCCCGACAGAAACCACTCAGACCCAGTAATGGCAGCCGTTTGTTTAAACTTTTGCCCCAACGACATCTTGGCATGGTAGCGATAAGTATTTTTTTCACGAATCGTTAGCGAGTCTGGGCGGTGATTTTGCCAAAAGGCTTCATCCTGAAAAATAGCATCAGGTTTGATTTCGAGCGAGTTTTCATCAAAATCCGTTACGGCGATTGGTGCATCTATTTCGATATTTTTTAATGAACTACGAATATTGAATCGTAAACTTTGTCCTCCAATTTTAAACTCCGACAATAGCCATTCGGCTGAAAGCTCGGTTGGAAACCACATTTTACCCTCTATTTTTTCATAAATCTGTTCCAGTTTAAAATGTAATAGATTTTTCTCTGCGGGTTCTGCCTGTACGTATTGCAGGGCATAGTCGCCCGAGTGGATGTGCAGGGTGCCTCGTAAACCCACAAAATTACTGTTACGCTTAGGTGCAAAATCAATCACAAAAGTGCTATCACCAGAGGCAATGACGAGTGTGTCAATGAGGTCAAAGTCGTACCGCCCCGTTGTTCCTGCCGATAACGGATTTACATAAACGAGTTGCTCTTGGAGTTGCCTACCTTGAAATTGGATAAAATCACGATAAAAACCGAATAGTTGCAGTAAAGGCGTTAAACTGGAAAATAGGGTACTTTTTGTACCCGAAGTACGTGAGCCTGTGATGATTTCT
>JALONS010000299.1 GCA_025454855.1 Arcicella sp. | reverse complement strand
TACAAAAATTGTAAAATCAGGCACATCCATTCTTCATGCTGTGTTGAATGGTGGCGAAGAGGAATAGTTTTTTGGTTTTGCAAAACTTATCCAACTTACGTAAATTTGGTAATGAAACATCCAAAATAATCGGAATGAACTGTGTTAAAAACCTAATTTTATACCCAATATTATTTAGGGGTAGCATATAAATTATCAAAAGGTATTTGACTTTTGACCACGGCAAAAACTTGTTTTAAAAGTTTGTGAACTACCGCCATCATAGCCACTTTGTGTGCTTTGCCATTTTCTCTTAATCGCAGATAAATTTCTTTGCAAGCATTGTTATATTTTTTAGCAGACCTTGCCGCCATATATAAAGTTGTTCTGACAAAAGAGTGTCCCGATTTAACAATTGAGGGTTTTCCAAATACCGAAGAGCCAGAACGTTTATCAGTAGCACAGACTCCTAAAAACTTGGCTAATTGTTTAACGTTTTGGAAGTTTTTTAAGCCATTGGTGGCAATCATAATTGCCTCAGAAGAGGCTTTGCCGATACCAACCACAGAGTTCATTAAAGTTTGAATGCGTTGATTGTCATCGTCACTAATGGTAAAAATTTCGTCCTCAATGATTTGAATCTGTTGAGTGAGTGTACCAAGAACCATTTCGATGCTATCAAGCACTGACTTTGACGCTCTTGGGTCGTAGGCTAATGCGTGTTTTCTGTTTTCAAATGCTTGTTTATCAGCCTTTAAGCTCAGCAGGTAATTGTATGTCTGTCGTTTATGATGAAGGTCAATATCCTCTATGATAGTCAATGCTGGTTGCATTTTTTGACCATATAGAAACAACATTCGAGCGTCTGATTTATCGGTTTTACTGCTATTTTTCAGACTCAAAGAGAATCCTTTACTTTGTTGTGGACTCACAATAGAGAATGGTAAATCTTTCACAGACAAACAATAAGTTAGCCGATGGGTATAACTACCCGTATATTCATAAATAAAATGAATATTAGGTTGCTCAATGGAACTTAAAAATAGGGTAATGGATGTTATCTCATTATCTATTTGAAAGTCAGACCAAACCTGAGTGGTAGCGTCTTGGTAGGCAATTTGCAACTTATTCTTGCTAATGTCGATACCGTAATATTGTGTTTCCATAACAAAAAAAATAAGGTAAAGTGAGCAAAATAGAATTTAAAATATGTTGGGTATCATCATTGTTAGTCAGGCTCGAAGCCCATGGAACTGTCCGATTTAACATATATTAGTAGTAGAGTATCAAGTATTCCGAACGGTCTTGATGACCAACTATAAATCGATATGCTCATACTACCAAATTTTATTCTGTCTTTGCAAACCTACAACTATAAAGAATTTGGCACAGTTTAAAAAAACATCAAAGATTAACCGCTGACGGGGTCTTCAACCGCTGTCAGGGTGAATAAAACTAACCCTGACGACGGTTAATAACCCTCGTCAGCGATTATGTGCCAAATGGTTTATTCATTCCGATTACTTTTCGCTTAATTATTATATGAATTTTCAACCACTCAAAAATATCAAAATATTAGACCTCACCGCCGTGGTGGTTGGTCCTGTGGCTACGTGGCGATTGGGTCAATACGGGGCTGAAATCATAAAAGTTGAAAACCCGTCGGGAGATTTGATGCGTGGTTTAGGAGGAGTATCTCCAACGGGGCAACACTCAGGAGCTTATCTGCATCTCAATCGAGGGAAAAAGAATATTTGTCTTGACCTCAAACAAGATGGAGGTAAACAAATCATACAAAAACTGGTGGAATGGTGCGATGTCATTGTAGCCAATATGCGTCCCGATGCTCTGGAACGTTTGGGCTTAGATGCCTCCACGATTAGAACCCAATACCCCGAAAAAATTTATTGCTTGATAACGGGCTATGGCACAGATGGTCCTTACGCAGGGCTACCCACGTATGATAGTGTTTTGCAAGGTGCTTCGGGTATTGCTGGTCTTTTTGAAGCTCGTGATGGCAAACCCGCTTATGTGCCTTTGCTTTTGTGTGACCATATTGTGGGCGAAATCACAGCAGGAGCAATTATGTCGGCAATTATTCAAAAAAATATGAACGGCACAGGTGCAACGCTTGAAATACCAATGTTTGAAACAATGGCATCGTTTGTTTTACAAGAGCATTTAGCCCAACAAAGTTTTGAACCTCCCATCGGAACAGCAGGTGACCAACGACTTTTGAGTCCTCACAATCAACCAGTTAAGACAAAAAATGGATTTATATCTTTCACCATCAATACTGATGCACAAGTAAAAGCCTTTTTGAAGATAACGGATAGAGCAGAAATACTGCACGATGAAAGGTTTTTGACGGTTGCAAGCAGAGCAAAATACGTTTCTGAATGGTTTGAGATTCGTGGGGCAGCTTTAGAAAATAAAACCACCGAAGAATGGCTCGAAATTTTCCGAGAAGCAGATTTACCAGCCATGCCTTGCCATACACTCGAAACATTAACTAATGATATACACTTAAAAGCGGTTGGATTACTAACACAGGAGTACCACCCAACGGAGGGAAAAACTACCGCAATTCGTTCCACCATTCAAGTAGATGGTAGTTATGCTTCAGCTCAGTTTACGGCAGTTCCCAACGGCTGGAATACCGATGAAGTTCTCCACGATTTAGGGTTTACAGATGACCAAATAGATACTTTTTTAACTGAAAAAGCCGTAAAGAGATATGAAGAATAGCCAATACAATTTACTCCAACTCCAAAACAAAGTTTGTATCATTACTGGAGTAGCATCAAGAAGAAGTATCGGCTATGCCACAGCAGAACTTTTTGCGGCTCATGGGGCTAAAACCGTGATAGTAGATTTGGTGATGAACGAACAAACTGCCAATGATTTAGCCGAATCAATAGCAGTACAAATTGGTAAAAAATTTGAAATGATTGGTCTTCAATGCGATGTACGAAGTGCCTCTGATTGTGAGATGGTCATTCAAAAAGCCGTTACGCACTTTGGTACGATTGATTGTTTGGTGAATTGTGCAGGAATTGTAAAATCGGAAGGAATGTTGTCGATTACTGAGCAAGACTATGATTTAATTATGGATGTAAATCTCAAAGGTACTTTCAATATTTGTAAAAGTGTATTGAAAGTATTTGTTGAAAAACAAGCGGGCGTTATTGTCAATTTGGCTTCTTTGGCGGGTCAGCGTGGAGGCGGTTTAGTTGGTGGGTCACATTATGCAGCTTCAAAGGGAGGGGTAATCAGCCTAACTCGTTCAATTGCCAGAGAATTTGCCCCGATGAATATCAGAGCCAATGTGATTTGTCCAGCCATGATAGAAACACCAATGTTAGACGGGCTTTCAGAAGAACAGTTGGAGAATGTAATCACAGGAATTCCATTAAAACGTATCGGTAAAACATCTGAGTTAGCGGGGGCTTGTCTTTTCTTAGCTTCTGAGCTGTCAGGTTTTGTAACGGGTGCAACCATTGATGTGAATGGAGGAATCCATATTCATTAAGTTGAGGAAAACGAACTGACTAAGTATTTACGTAACATTATTTAGTGATGCTATCTTTTTTAGATAACATCACTATTCTGTTTTTTATCCCTTCAAATTATCAATATCAAAAGGCATTTTACGTACTCTGATATTGGTAGCCGCAAAAATAGCGTTGGCTAAAGCAGGAGCTACGGGCGGAAGTCCGGGTTCACCAACCCCCTTGATAGTTTTCCCGCCTTCCGCTAAAATATGCACCTCAATAACGGGTGTTTCGTTGATGCGTAATACAGGATTATCGTGGAAATTGCCTTGTTCTGTCTTTCCATTGGCAAAGGTAATTCCGTTTTTGATGGCTGCGGTTATTCCCATAATGATTCCGCCTTCTACTTGTGCTTTTACGGTATCGGGGTTTACCACCGTTCCCAAATCAATCACGGCATATACTTTATCAATCTTGATGGAGTTATTGGATAATTTTGTCACCTCAAACACATTTCCACCCAGCCCTGCAAAAAATTCGTATTGAGCCACGCCACGTCCTTTACCTTTGGGTAGGGGAGTATCCCAGTTAGAAACTTCCCTGAGTTTTTGGAGTACTCGTTTGGTATCAGATTCTTTGGTTAGCATTTCCATGCGGAAAGCCATGGGGTCTTTCCCAGCGGCATGAGCCATCTCATCCAAGAAACATTCATGCGAAAAAGCCACCGTAGAACTCGTAACCGAACGCCACCAAAGCAACGGAATCTCATTTTGGGCATACACGTAGGTATTTTTCATGTTCGGAATTTCGTAGGCTTGATGACTGATGCCTTCCGTCATGATTCCATCCACTTTGGTTTTGTCAAAAGTAGGTTCTAAACCCTCCAAAATAGACGGGGCAATCACTTTATGCTGCAATGCTATTAATTTACCATCAGCTGAAAGTCCTCCTTTGAAAGCCGAGAAAGTGGGCGGACGGTAAGGTCCTACTTGGGTATCGTCTTCCCGTGTCCAGATAAGTTTTACGGGTTTTTTAATGATTTTTGACAAATTCACCGCTTCAATGGCATAATCAAGGGCTAATCTTCTTCCGAATCCGCCGCCGTTAAAGCAAGTATGAACGGTAATGTCCTCTTCTTTCAGTTGGTAGCGTTGTTGCAAATCGCTCATTAAGTCGGAAGGGACTTGCGTAGAAAGCCAAATTTCTAAAGTGTTATTGGCTTTCCAATGAGCAGTACAGTTCATCGCCTCCATCGTTGAATGCGAAACGAATGGTGTTTCATAGAAGGCTTCTACTTTTTTATTGGCTTCGGCAAAACTCTTGTCAAAATCTCCAACGCTTTTGTCGGTAAGTCCTTCATTTTTAGACAAATCTCTTAAATATTGGGCGTAATCTTTAGAGTTGAATTTATCTTTTCCTTGAAAATCCCACGTTGCTTTCAGGGCTTTTCTACCTTTCAAGGCAGCCCAATAATTTTTGGCTACTACGGCAATTCCAGTGGTTTTATAATTACCGAACACTTTTTCTACCTCCACTACTTGTTCTACGCCTGTTACTTTTAGCGTAGCTGTTTTATCGTAACCTTTCAGTTTTGCTCCGAAAACCAAAGCACGTTCTACCGAAGCATAAACCATGTTGGGTACTTCTACATCAATGCCAAAAACCGCCTTACCCGATACTTTCAGAGGTATATCTGCCCGTTGAACGGATTTCCCTAAGATTTTAAAATCTTTGGCATCTTTCAGGGTAGGATTTTTGGGTACTTCTAATTTTGAAGCCGTTTCTACTAATTCACCGTAACCAATGCTTTTACCAGTGGGTTTGTGGAAAATTTTGGCGTTTTCGGCGTAACATTCGCTGGCGGGTACATTCCATTG
>JALONS010000044.1 GCA_025454855.1 Arcicella sp. | reverse complement strand
AAGTATCGAAATCGGAGAAAGCGTTTTGGGTTAAGATTTAATCTGTTCGCCGCTATCTTAAATATGGATAATAAATAACTTTTGAAAGAACTCTATTAATGCAAAACCGCCGTCTGCGGTTAATCTTTCATTGAAAGTTGGAACAAATGTAAATAAAATAAAATTATTGTCTAAAAAAAAGACAATAATTTTTAGCAACATTGTATCTTTGAATAATGATATTCTGCTGGCAGTGATATGTGAGGGATAAGAATTATCTTTGTGATTACCATAAATATTTACGAATGAAGTTTTTTGACGAAGAACACTATATAAATCAACTTTCGATTGACTGCGTAATTTTTGGATATACAGACCAAGAGCTCAAGGTTTTAGTACCCAAAATTGGATTTTCAGAGAATGTATGGGCTTTACCAGGCGGATTTATTTTGCAAGATGAAAGTATCGACAAAGCGGCTCTAAGGATATTATTAGAGAGAACGGGTTTGAAAGATATTTACTTGGAACAATTTAGGGTATTTGGACAACCAGACCGCATCAATCGTGAACTTTTTGTGGAAATTAGCACCTTGAAAGAAGAAATCATGAAGGAGTTTGCTTTCAACGAGAATGCCCTTGATTGGCTCACAAAGAGGTTTGTATCCATTGGTTATTACGCTTTGGTTGATATAAATAAAGTGAATCCACAAAAAAGTGCTTTTGATGAGTCAATCAGTTGGTATAATATTAAAGATTTACCCAAAATGATTATGGATCACAACGAAATGGTTACTTACGCCCTCGAAACGCTCCGTCAAAACCTCGACCAGAAACTGATTGGTTTTAATCTACTACCCGAAACTTTCACGATGAAGGAAGTGCAAGAACTTTACGAAGCCGTTTATGACAAACCCTTTGCTCGTAACAATTTTCAAAAGAAAATCTTGGATTTGAATGTGTTAGAACGATTAGAAAAGAAATTTACAGGAGCAGCCAATAAAGCTCCGTATTTGTATCGGTTTAGGAATGAATAAGAGGAAACTTTAAGTAATATTTTGCGTAGTGCATAACTACTACCAATGAGAGAGGGTATTTTATCAGACTTACACAAAAACTAATTGCTTGATTATCAATGGTGAAAAACACAAACCTTTCTCCATTGATAATCAAGTATTTGTAAGATTTTATACGCTTAGTTGAATCCGATTTTCTTCAAACCTTCCTTACTAATTTTAATGGCTTCTATCGGTTGCATTCCATCAAAAGTTTGGTCTTGTTCTACGATATAATATTTCATACCAGAGAGTTTTTTGTTAGCTAAAATACGCTTAAAATCTATTTTACCTTGTCCTACTGGGGCAAAACGCTCCTGTGAATCCATGTCTTTTACGTGCCAAATTTTGAAGCGACCAGGGTATCTTTGGAAATAAGCCACTGGGTCTGCACCCGCTTTAGTTACCCAATACAAATCCATCTGAAAATTCACGTATTTGGGGTCTAATTTTTCTAAAAGATAATCAATCGGAACGATGCCATCTTGATTGGGCTGAAATTCAAAATCGTGATTGTGATACAAAAATTCTAAGCCAGCGGCGTGGGCTTTCTGAGCAACGGTGTTTAGAATATCAGCCAATTTTTCTAAACTACCCTCCATGCCCAATTTTCTTGTTTTTGGGTCAAACTTAAACATTCCCATGGGTGGCACAGGTGCTATAAAGTATTTAAAACCAGCCGCTTTTACGTCGGCAATGAGTTTGTCAGCGTTATCGGTTGTCATAGAACCCATGTGAACCGAAATGGGTTGGAGTCCCAAACTTTTGAGGTATGACTTAAATTCATCGGGAGTCATTCCATAAAATTTACCATCCTTGTAATCAACGGCTTCGATGTATTTATACCCCAAATCAGCTACTTGTTTGAGGGTAGCTTTGGCATCTTTGCCCATTTCGTTACGGACAGTATAGAGTGTCATGCCTCCCCATTTTTTTTGAGCAGCAACGACCAAACTCATTGACATTAAGATAGTTAGACATAGAAGTCTAAAAAAATGCGTATTTTTCATTTGATAAGCGTTTTGGATGGTATTTGATTATAGATACTTTTCTGTAATGAAAGCAAATGTATGGAAGTTTTTTATTATCTAAAAAAAAGACAATAAAAATTTTCTGATTTTATCTATGAATAATCGCAATTATTCAGCTATCAATATTCGGAAAATAATTATTAATAATGATGATTCACGTTAAAATATTGGTTAAGGATGAGCTTTCGGTGGTGAAGTTATACTGATTTTTAAAGAATATTGCGTATCTGAGCCTCAACGGAAGTCGTCGTTCAAAACGACGACTTCCGTAAAATATGCAAAATTATTAAGCCAAACGATTAGAAATAAAATCACAGAAGTTTCAGTATGAGGCTACGTAATTGGTATGGGTTTAGGAGGATATGATTTCGAGGTATAAAAATAAGCCCCACAAACCGAGTAAATTTATGGGGCTTAAAAATCTAACTATTATTCTTTGGTTGTTCACTCAGGAACGGTTGATTATAATACCGTTTCCCCGTAGTTTTAAACAGGGCATTTGCCACTGCTCCAAAAACGGGCGGAAATGGTGGTTCGCCAAGACCCGTGGGGTCAATGTCGTTTTCTACGAAATAAACATCTACTTTCTTGGGGGCTTCGCTGTGGCGAATCATGCGGTAATTATGGAAGTTACTTTGCTCAATTGCCCCGTCTTTGTGCGTTAAAGCTCCATAAAACGAATTTCCGATACCATCAACCACCGCACCCTGCACCATATTACGGGCGGCATCGGGGTTTACTACTACCCCACAATCTACGGCACTCGTAACGGATTCTACGTATGGCTGACCGTCTCGTACAACCATATCAACCACGTGACCAGCATACGAAGCATGGCAAAAATAAGCGGCTACACCCCGTTTTTTACCCGCATTTTCGGGTTTTCCCCACCCTGATTTTTCTTTTAATAATTCTAAAACGCCCATGTATCGCCCTGCGTCGTAGTCATTATTCTTGCCTACTGGATTTTCTTTGGCACGTTTTAATAATTCCAAACGCAATTCTATGGGGTCTTTGCCCATAGCTTCGGCTAACTCATCCAAGAAAGATTGCTCAGCCGCCGCATTGAAATTGGAACGTGGAGCCCGAAATGCCCCAATCGTAACGTTAGAAGGAATTTCCCATCCCTCCGCCAAATAATTATCAACGGCACCCGCTGGGAAACGATTGGCATGAACGGGATTTTCTGGAATTCCTCCACCTTTCACATGAAAAGCAATTAAGTTTTTATTCGCATCCAACGCTGCCCGATAAGTAGCCGTGTACATGGGGCGATAGATACCATAGGTCATATCATCTTCACGAGTGTATATCAATTTGATGGGAGCTTTCAATCTTTGAGAAATTCGAGCGGCTTCGTAGGCATACGAACCGTAGGCTCTTCGCCCAAAACCACCACCCATACGAGTCATTTGTATTTCAATTTTATCGGCTGGGAGATTTAGAATTTTCGATAACGTGGGTTCAATCCAACTGGGTGCTTGCATGGGTCCCGCTACTAATGCTTTATCTTCCTGCACATGGGCGAAGAAATTCATGGGTTCCATGCAGTTATGTGCCAAAAACGGAGCATTGTAAGTACGCTCAATAATTTGAGCCGCATTTTTAAAAGCCGTTTCAGGGTCTCCGTCTTTTCTGAGTTGTTGAGCTGGTTTTTGGGCAAATTCTGCCATCATTTCCAATTGCTTGCTGGTGGTTTCCAAACGAGCAGGCACTACCACTTCCTTCTTTCCGCCTCTTCCATTTACGATGTCTTTTACATCGCCAGCAGCTTCCCATTGAGCATTGAGTTTCTTGCGAGCGTTCATTACTTCCCAAGTGGATTTGCCCACAATCGCAATCATTTCATTGAAAGTACGAGTATCAAAACCTGCTTGCACAAAATCATCATCGTACAATTTGAAGCTAAAAATATCTTTGATTCCAGGCATTTTTTTGGCGGCAGTGGCATCAAATGATTTTAATTTCATTCCGAAGGCTGGTGGGTGCTGAATCATGGCAATCAACATTCCATCAACTCGATAGTCCATTCCGAACAGAGGTTTTCCTGTAACTACTTTCGTGCCTTCGGTATTTTTAGTAGGCTTTCTTACGATGGTGAAATCTTTGGGAGATTTCAATTTTACATCCTTCGGAACGGCAATGGTAGCCGCTTTGCTTGCCATTTCGCCATACTTAGCGGTTTTCCCGCTTGAATGCGATAAAACGCCATTTTTAGTAGTGATTTCAGTAACTGGAACACCCCACGTTTGGGCTGCTGCCTCCATGAGCATTTGCCGAGCCGCTGCCCCTGCATTTCTCAATGGTTTCCAGTACATTTTCACGGAGTTACTGCCCCCTGTGAACTGTGGACCATATTTTATGTTGTCGTGCGTACCCATTTCAGCCACTACGTTCTTCCAGTCGCAGTCCAATTCTTCGGCTACCATCATCGGTAGCGATGTCATTACGTTTTGCCCAAATTCAGGGTTTGGCACAATAATTTTAATGACGTTATCGGGTGTAATTTTGATATATCCTGCCAATTCAGCCCATTGTTCAGGCAGGTTTAGTACTTCTTCTTTACCGCTTAATATTTTAGCAAAACCGCTAAAACTAAGCATCAAACCACCACCCGTGAGGGCAGAAGATTTGAGGAATGAGCGTCTATCTATATTTTTCATTGTATTTTCCATTGTTTTGCGTTAGGCTGTATGCTCTAAGCGATAGGCTGGTTATCAAAATACTTATAGCCTACTACTTAGTGCTTATAGCTATTTGATAGATTTTATCGCCTCCTTAATTCTCAAATACGTTCCACAACGACAAATATTCCCACTCATGGCATTATCAATATCTTCGTCAGTGGGCTTTGGATTATCTTTTAATAATGCTGCCGCCGTCATAATTTGTCCCGTTTGGCAATAGCCACATTGAGCTACATCGTGTTCGAGCCACGCTTTCTGAACGGGATGCGTACCGTTTTCAGAAAGCCCTTCGATGGTGGTGATTGCTGCTTTGCCAACTGCCGAAACGGGCAATGAACATGAGCGAACCGCCGTGCCGTCCAGATGAACTGTGCAAGCACCGCATTGAGCCATGCCACAGCCAAATTTTGTGCCTGGCATATTGAGCGTGTCACGCAAAACCCACAACATTGGCGTTGAGGGGTCGATGTCCACTGCTCGGGTTTTTCCGTTGATTTTTAGATTATATTTTGCCATGATATTGTATTTAATGCCTTTTATGATTTAACAAAAATATAGAAATAAAACGCTGAGAAATAATACTTTCCAAATAAAAACTTATGAATTTCAAACAACTTGTAAGCTATTTATTCGGAGTTATACCAAGCGATAAGTGATTTACGAATGGATAAATTGCTCAACGATAAAAAAATCACTAAAATTCTCTTTGGCAAACCTCAATCTTATCTTTAGATATCTCTCTTCTTTAGAGCCTTCACCGCAAAATCTGCGGCACGGGCGGTCAATGCCATGTACGTAATGGACGGATTTACACACGAAGCGGAAGTCATAGCTGCCCCATCGGTTACAAACACATTTTTGCAATCATGTACTTGATTAAAGGCATTTAGCACCGAAGTTTTAGGGTCTCGCCCCATGCGGGCAGTACCCATATCGTGTATGCCTAAACCCATGTGCGTTGGACGGTCGTAGGGCGTAACATTTTTGAATCCTGCGGTTTCTAACATTTCAACCGCCGAAGCCACAATATCTTTACGCATTGCCCAATCATTTTCTACGAAAGCAGCGTCGGTAACTATCATCGGAATACCCCATTTATCTTTTTTATCTGTATCAAGATATATCCTATTGTTTGGATTGGGCAATATTTCACCAAAGCCTCCAATACTGATATTCCATGATCCCGGTTTGGTTAATCCTTGTTTAAAATCAGCCCCAAAACCGTCGGCATTTACGCCCCTGCTCCAACCTTCTCTACTGGCACCACCCTGATAACCAAAACCTCTCAGATAAGCAGTTTGTTTATCGTTACCCCAATTTCTAAAACGTGGAATGTACAGGGCGTTGGGGCGTTGTCCATACACATAATCATCTTCAAAACCTTCTATCGAAGCCATTGCACCCGAACCAAGTTGGTGATCCATCAGGTTTCTACCTACTTGGTCACTATCGTTACCAAATCCATTCTGAAAACGATTAGATTTAGAGTTCAACATCAGAGCAGCGGTATTAATTGACCCAGCATTCAAGAAGAGAATTTTAGCAAAAAACTCCTCTGTTTGCATGGTATTTTGATTGATGATTCGTACCCCTATTGCTCGTTTTTTCTGTTCATCATAAATGATTTCAGATACAATAGAATCATGCAAAATGCTCAAACGGTTGGTACGCATGGCAGCAGGAATCGCTCCCGACAATGAACTATAGTACGCACCATAAGGGCATCCTCTTTGGCATTTGTTACGGTATTGGCACGAAGCTCTACCTAATTGGGTGTGAATGTCTTGTGGTTGGGTTAAATTGGCAACCCGACCAACCGTCACGGGACGGTTGAATTTCTCAAACATTTTGTTTTTGAAATGTGCTTCTGGGGCAAATAAAGGCATAGCTGGCAGAAAATGCCCATCGGGCAATACATCCAATCCTTCTTTCTGACCACTTACACCTACAAATTTTTCTACGTGTGTGTACCACGGCTCTAAATCTTCATACCGAATGGGCCAGTCAATACCAATACCTTCTTTGGCATTGGCTTCAAAATCACCTTTGTTCCAGCGGTACGACTGCCGTCCCCAGTGCATGGATTTTCCGCCTGTATGATAGGCACGAATCCAGTCGAAAGGGCGTTTTTCGATGTACGGATTTTCTTTATCGTTCGTTAAATGATTAACGACCTCGTCACTACCTAAACCCCAAAAACGACTGTTCGCCCAACGTTCTTCGGCAGAAAGATTAGTGGTTTTTCCTCGGTGTTCAATTTCCCAAGGAGCTTTCATTGCGGTATCGTAGCCCTCAATGTGTTTGATTTCATGCCCACGCTCAATCATCAATACTTTTAGCCCCCGTTCGGTTAGTTCTTTTGCGGCAAAGCCACCCGACATTCCCGACCCAACAACTATCACATCAAACGTATTATTTTTATTTGCTGTTATATTCAAATTCATTTTCTCTAAATTTAAGATTGTTTTGATTGACGATTTACAATGGTAAGTAAGGAGAACCAATTAATTGACATTATAAATATTGTCGTCATGTCGTATTGGCGTACAGCATACGCCAGCCTTCTGTCTATTTAGGCGTATGCTATCGCCACTACACAATATCAAATAATTCATTCCAATCCCTTATTTAATTTTACTTTATAGAACTAACTACTAATTATTTGTCCCATATAAAATTAGTCTATTGGTTTAGCCAACTAAACAGATAAAACCAAGAATAAATCAGCGAAAATCCATACAATCTGTGGTCTGTTTTTTGACTTAGATAAACTCTTTAGATTTCTGTTACTTTATACGTAAATCAATATGCGTATGACTTTTGATTTGGTTTTAGTTTGATATTCTCAAGTTTTCCCGGTATGGGTATGTATTCAAAAGAAGCCTTTATACCCGCTTCTGAGGTAAAATAACCAAGTAATGTTAATTCCTTCATCAATCGCCAAAATGGTATTGCTTTTCCTGTATTGTTCTTGGCGTCTTGCTCTAATAATTTCAGGATACCTCTTCTCTCATCGGTATTTAGCCCTAAAAATTTCACTCGTTCCATCGAGGTCAAACCTTCCATAAAACTTTGATGCTCAGGTGCTTTGTAGCAATCTTTTAACATTTTTTCTATGAAGGCTGGTACGCCCACATCTTTAGCTCCGGGCGATGTTCCACCCGCTGTGTCAGTTTTAGGAATAATCATTTCCGCAATTTCAGCCACGATTTTTTGTTGGGTTTCGGTTAGGCTAAAAGCGGTACCGCTTACATTGAGATTTGTGGGAGTTTCCCAATGTTCCATCGCCATGAGCGTCGGGGTGGAAAACGCACCACCCAGTATCAAGGCTACGTTTCTTATGACTTCTCGTCTATTCATCTGTGTATTTGAAAAGAATTGAAAATTATGGATAAATATGTTTGTGGATAAGCGATATAAAAATTGAGGTTTTTCCCTAAAAGGGGGATTCTTTGAAACCTACTTATGGATTTGCTGATTCTGCGCAAAGGGCTGTTTATAAAGTCTTTTGTCAGTGGCTTTGTACGGTGTATTTACCAAAGCAGCGTGAACAGGCGAATAAGTTAGCTGTTCCATACCTGTTGGTTTTTCATTGTTTTCCTCAAAATGCCCTTCAATGGCTTTGGGTGCTTCAATGCGGCGAATCATGCGAGAACTATGAAAATTATTAGATGCTGTAATACCTTTCGAGAATGTCATTTTTCCGTACATGGCTACTCTAATGGCATTCTCAATACTACCTTCTGTCATATTTTTAGCCATATCAGGGCTTAGCACAATGCCACAGTCAATAGTCACACTTTATTGATAATGGGTAAACTACCTTTCATTTCTACATCTAATACATGGTAACTATCGAGACAGACATTTGATAATATTATTGGCGGTAATTTTTACTAAAACCGTGAAGTTCATTGAAATTTGAAGAATCGTTCGTGAAGACATGAACAACGGTATCCGTTACTTCATCCAACTTCCCAAGCGGTTCTCAACTCTCCAAGAAACTCATACCCAGTACAAGACCACCACTTGAAAGAGCAGAGGCTTTGAGAAAGAAAAGACAACTTTTTGTTTTCACGGAGTATTTTTGAAATAAAATTACAGAAATTCTTTCTAAAATTTTATTTTTTATCTAATGTATATCTCGTACACATATTGAATATGAGGGCTAATATTTTCAAACAAAAGTAGGAGCGAGTCCAGTTGAGTTTCGGGGTTTGAATTAAAACATCGAATTATAATCCCGTTGCTTTTTCTTGGGCTTCTGTATATCTTGCTCCCATTACTTTTACCTGTTCGGATGCGATGGTCAATTCCTTTAATTCTTGGGCTGATAATTGTATATCAACAGCTCCATTATTTTCTAATAATCGGTGAATTTTGGTTGTACCGGGTATCGGTACATAAGTTTCGCTTTGTGCTAAAACCCACGCTAAAGCTATTTGGGCGTTGGTCGCATTTTTCTTTTGGGCAAATGTTTCTATCACTTTCAACAATGCTTTGTTGGCTACACGGGCTTCTTCCGTAAATCTTGGGATGATTCCTCTAATATCACCAGCCTCAAATTTACGCTTTTCATCCATCGTTCCCGTCAAATAGCCTTTTCCCAAAGGACTAAAAGGTACAAAGCCAATACCCAATTCTTCAATAGTAGGAATAATTTCGGTTTCATGCTGGCGTGTCCACAAGGAATACTCACTTTGTAACGCCGAGACGGGAAGTACCGCATGAGCCTTACGAATGGTATTTGCCCCCGCTTCGGAAAGCCCAAAGTATTTTACTTTTCCTTCTTTAATTAAATCTTTTACCGTACCTGCTACGTCTTCAATGGGTATATTAGGGTCCACACGGTGTTGGTAAAGTAGGTCTATTGTTTCTACCTGTAATCGCTTCAACGAACCTTCAACTACTTTTTTAATATGGTCTGGATGCGAGTTTACGCCCACCATTTTTCCATCTACAATATTAAAACCAAATTTTGTGGCTATCTTTACCTGCTGTTTGAAAGGTTTTAGGGCTTCCCCCACGATTTCTTCATTGTTGTAAGGACCATATACTTCAGCGGTATCGAAAAACGTGATTCCTTGCTCTACGGCACTTCTGATAAGGCTAATGGAATATTCTTTTGAAGGAAATGGAGCGTAACTAAAGCTCATTCCCATACAGCCCAAACCAATGGCTGAAACTTCTAATCCTTGATTTCCTAACTTTCGTGTTTGCATTGTTTTAATGAGGGGATTTACTAAAGTTTTAATAATTTTGTGTTTTATGATGAACTACTTTCAAATTACTTTTTCCTCCAATAATTATTGTTAATGTTATAAACTAAGCCGATACTCCAAAGAAAATCTTTTCCTCCAATTTCTGTTTTGATAGCCTTGCTCACTACTGCATTTAGTGATACGGGTACGTTTTTCTTGAATACATTAACTGTGGCATTTACATAGGTACCATCTTTATCATCCATTTGGAGATAATAAATCTGTGGAATTAGCCCCAATATATATTGATTGGCAAAATGTAAATTGATGCCACTCCGAAATGCCAAGAAATTGGTATGTTGTACAATATCAGATGTAAGCCCTCTTGACCCCAAATAATATAATCCAAAATTGAGATTTTTATTAACGATGTACGAAGGTGAAATTTCCTAAGCAAAATACCTCTGTGCTGCTAAATAATCGCTGGAAACTCCGTTATTTATCACTGAAATATCTCTAAAAACTACCGATGGATGAGCACCAACTCCTAAATTGAATTTCTTTTGTTGTACCATCTTGTATCGCCACCAAAAGATGAAAGACCATGGTTTCCCGTTCATCCCGAAGCGAATCATGGGGTCGAAACTGAGGCGACCCTTTCCAATATTCAAATCAAATAACACGGCAGGTTTTCCCAATGAAAAGGAAGGAATTAAAGAAACCCCGTTGTTAGTAACCGTAATTTGTCCTCTGAAAAAACTGGGCGTTTGTACAGTGTCGGGGTTTTGACCAACTGACAGATACGAAGTCATTATAAAGCAGAAGAAAAATAGTAGGTTTTTCATTCAAATTTTAAGGTTGGAGTTGTTCTATGATTTATATGGAAATCGTCCTTCAAAAGGGTTGTGTCTGTACAAAACTTTTTAAACATTTGTTCAAAACGTTTCAGCATCAATAACAAATCTTCGGTGTCCTGCTTGATTTTTTATCATTTTCTCCCAAGCCTCATTAATTTCCTCCGCATTGATAAGTAAAGTGTCAGGTGAAATATGATTATCAGCACAAAAATTTACTACGTCTTGGGTTTCGGCTATTCCACCAATCAAGGAGGCATTGAAATTGACACGGGTTCGAGACAATGCCGAAATATTAATGCTCATTTTAGCACCTGCTGGCATTCCTACTTGGGTAAAGTGTCCGAAAGGTTTAACAACTGAAGTATAGGCTGCTATATCAAATTGGACTGGAATTGTGGAAATCATATAATCCAAAGTTTTCTTGTAGGGACTCAGCTTAGAAGTTTTATCCACTACTACCACTTCTTTTACTCCCAAAGCTAATATTTCTTGTACTTTACTGGCGTTTGATGTAAAAGCATATACTTCTGCACCCATCGCCACTGCTAATTTGATAGCGATATGTCCTAAACCACCCACACCTGCCACGCCTACTTTGTCGCCTGCCTTGATTTTTGCTTTCATCAAAGGCGAGTAAGTAGTAATGCCTGCACAGAGTAGGGGAGCGGCTTTTTCTAAACTGATATGTTCGGGAATGTGTACGGCAAAATGGTCTCTGACTACAATATTATTGGCATAGCCTCCCTGTGTAATACCCGTTGGCGAGGTATCTTCGGGGTTGCCGTAAGTCCATGTTGTGGCATTATTATCACAATGTTGTTCTTCACCTTGGAGACAACTGTTGCAACTCATGCAGCTATTTACCATGCAACCTACGCCTGCACGGTCGCCTACTTTAAATTTAGTAACGTTTTTCCCAACTGCCGAAACAATTCCTGCAATCTCATGACCTGGTACTTGTGGGTATTGTTGTGGTCCCCAGTCGCCCGTCATGGTATGGATATCCGAATGGCAAATACTGGCAAATTTGATGTCGATTAAAATATCGTTATCGCCGAGTGGTCGTCTTTCAAATTCCCACGGACTTAATACCCCCGAAGTATCTTTAGCTGCATAGCCTCTTGATTTTACGTTATTATTCATATTTATTTGGTTTTTAGTTTTTTAAATTTGTGAAACTACTCATTCGTTTTTTTGTATCGCTTGCTAAAATTATAAGCCAACATGACATTCCACATAAATTCCTGATTGTCGGGTACGTTGGATGTAAAAGTCTGATTTATTGTTGATTGTAAAGTAAAAGGTAGTTTTTTGTGAGATAATATACCCGTAGCAGTTAAATAATCGCCTCGATAGCCATCAGTATAAAGGAAAAATACTGAAGGGAATACACTAAATCTGAGATTTTTGCTTAAACCAATGTCGGTAACACTCGTATTTAAAAATAGTACACGAGTAGTTTGTGGACCATGTTTTTGTAATCCGTGTCCTTCCAGATACATAGCACCTATGCCCAAATTTTTGTGAATTTGATAGTTTGGTGCAAACTCAAAAGCCGCAAAGCGAAGCATTTCGGTTATTTCTTTAGTAACACCATTTTCAATATCAGTACGGCGAATTAGAGTAAATGCTGGGTGAACACCTGTTCTAAGCGTAAATTTTTTGTTATCTACCAAACGGTAACGTAGCCACCAAAGCATACCACCTTTGGTGGCATCGGGAACAAGGCGAATGTCTGGCTCAAAACTAAATCTTTTTTTTCGCCAAGCTAAATTGATAATTATCGCAGGATTATTCAGAGAGAAGGTAGGAACAATTGAGAACCCATTGTTCGTAATACCTAATGACCCCGAAAAACTGGATGAATGTTGTGTACTATCGGATTGTTGTGCCAAGCATATTTGATATGAGAATGTAAGAATGATAACAATAAAAATAATATTAAAATACTTCATTGATAGATAATTAATGTGGGTTTGAAAAATTTTATACCAGTGCAAGGGCACTAATGAATTCGAAGAAGAGATGTACCAGCCCCAACGAATTCAGAAATTTGGATGAGAAAGTTATTTTACGAATTTCTAAACTTTACAGGGCTGATTGCAGTATGCTTTTTGAAGAAATTATTAAAATTTGTTACCTCTTGAAAACCAAGTGAGTAGGCTATTTCTGATACATTCCATCTACTCTGTTTCAGCATAATTTTGGCTTCTTGTAGAAGTCGTTCAGCTATTAAAGTGGAGGTAGTATTTCCACTTGCTTCCTTCACAGCTCGGTTTAAATGATTAACGTGTACATTGAGTTGAGCCGCAAAATCGGAGGCTGTTCTTAACTTTATTTCAATGTGATTATCATCAATTGGGAACTGTCGTTCGAGCAACTCCAGAAAAAGCCAATGAATTCTTTGGGAAGCGTTAATGGGTAATTGCTCAATCCGAGTTGATGGGCGAGTTTTCATTGCGAAATGAATCAGTTCATAAATCAGATTTTTGATGACATCGTATTTATGAATATATTCAGAACCAAGTTCCGTTTCCATCTTTTCATAGATAGTGGATAGCAATTCAAATTGCGTATCGTCTAATTCAAATACGTGTGTACCTGTTGGCTGAAATACTTCGTATTGAATCAAATTTCCGAATTGATTGAAAAAGGTAGTATTAAATATCACATAAAAGCCTAATACTTTATCATCAATAGACTCCCACTTATAAGGAATAAATGGATTTGAAAATACAAGTGCCTGTTTTTCAAAGGAGAAAACCTTATCCGCATAATGGATTCTGCTACTACCTCTACAGAGTGTTATCTTAAAGAAATCTCTTCGACGATACGGAACGGGTTTGTTGGCAGGATGTGGTAATCGAAATATATTTACGTGTCCGATGTCTCTGCTCAATCCTTCGGGAATCCACTCGAATTTCCTACTGTAAAAATCTTGTAGTGTTTCCATGCCAGTCTCAGCAATCTTTCCTTCTGAAGATGCTATGTTAATTACTTTCGTTTTCATACATTTTAAGTAATGACTCCATTGCAGTTGCTGTGCATCATTTATTTAAGTTACAAAATTACCTCAGTTGTAGAACGTTTTTTAATGAAATTCAAAGTAAAAGTTATGAAAATCAAATAATTAAAATATTCTAAAAGTTAAGAAAATGGTCATGCGTAGTATAGATATATCAGATAAGTGAATGTAGTATTGCGTATCAAAGAGGATTGATAATTTATAGAAAGCATGAATAGAAAATTCACCTTTTTTAAATCGTTATTCCCTATATAAATATTGTGTAACTTGTTGATTTTTAGGTATAAAACTTGACTATGTCTCAGTTTAGCGAAAATCCCTCATTATAAATTGGTCAGTAAAATTGAAATTATCAATAGTTTAGAAATTAAGTACCAAGACACAATTATTTAAGAATTACGATTGATTCGATTTACGATTATTTATCTGATTATCAATGATTTATTCGTAAATCTTAGTCGCAGTGGTGAACCACTCGGATTAATCGTAAATAATTTATGCTAAATACTTAATTTACTCGTTATTGATAATTGGATGGAGTTGATTTGAGTACAACTTAACAAACTATTTCAGTTACGGAATTACAAAGAATTTGGACATGGTAAAAAAACACCAAGGATTAACCGCCGTCAGGGTGAGTAAACTAACCCTGATGATGGTTAAAAACTCGTCAGCTGTTTATGTGCCAAATAATTTATAGTTCCTCATTTATTATTTCCATAAACTTCACAAGGCACACTTATTGATATTTTATAAATTCTCCTTTCTAAAACAAAGCCTTCATTTATATTTAACAATTCCGTAATATTGAGGTAGCTAACTTTGTGTGGTAATGATAAACTTCAATATGGCAAACGCTTTACCTACTCCCAAAATATTATTGGTTGATGACGACCCAGACATCATTGAATTATTAGCTTACAATCTCAATAAAGAGGGCTATGAAATCGCTTCTGCAATTGATGGTATTCAGGCCATCGAAGTTGCCAAAGACTTCAAACCCGATTTAATCTTGCTGGATGTCATGATGCCCCGCCAAGATGGTATCGAAACAGCTCGTCAATTACGCCAAATCTCTGATTTCAAGGATATTTATATTCTATTTCTGACGGCTCGTGCCGAAGAATATACCGAAGTAGCCGCTTTTGATGTTGGGGCGGATGATTACATTGTGAAACCCATTAAACCACGGGCATTGGTGAGTAGGATAAAAGCTATCCTACGCCGAGACACCCAACAGGTAGAAAATGATGCAGTAGTAGAAATAGGACAATTAGTAATTAACCGCACCAATTACAGTGTTATCAATCATGGAAATCCGTTGGTGATGCCCAAAAAAGAATTTGAATTGCTGTATTTCTTGGCGAAACATCCTAATAAAGTATTTAATCGAGACGAATTATTAGAAAAAGTTTGGGGCGTAGATGTGTACGTAGTAGAGCGAACGGTGGACGTACATATCCGTAAACTGCGTGAAAAAATCCCTGAGCAATACATAAAAACCCTCAAAGGCGTAGGATATATGTTTTCTATTGAAGAATAAATTTGATAACTTGCATAGTCGCTGTATATTCCTTACTTGATTATGCCTCAAAATATTATAAAAATCTGCTTACTGTTATTATTAACCTGTTTTTGTACTTACTGCCAAAAAAACCGCTCGTTAAGTAAGTCTCCGAAACGTGAGTTCAGAGCAGTTTGGATTGCAACCGTTGAAAATATTGACTGGCCTAAGCGTGGTCAGTATGATTCGGAACAGCAAAAGCAAGATTTTATTAGAATTTTAGATGAACACAAGCGTTCGAACCTTAATGCCGTTATGGTGCAAATCCGTGATGCTTGTGATTCTTATTATGCCCGAAGTGTAGAGCCGTGGTCGGAGTTTCTGACGGGTGTACAAGGTAAATTCCCCAATCCATTTTATGACCCCCTGAGTTTTATGATTACGGAAGCCCACGACCGTAACTTAGAATTTCATGCTTGGTTGAATTTGAACCGAGCCACATTCAGAAGGGCCACCAGCGTAACCCCCGACCATATCAGTAATCGTAAACCCGAATGGATGCTAACTTACGACGGTCAAAAACTCTTAAATTTTGGCATTCCAGAAGTAAGAGATTACATCACCAATGTGGTGGTGGATATTGTAAAACATTACGATGTGGATGGGATTCACTTCGACGATTATTTTTATCCTTACCAAGTAACTGGGCAGACACTCAAGGATGAAGCCACTTTTAGAAAATACAATGGTGGTTTTACCAATATCGAAGATTGGCGACGAAACAATACTGATTTACTAATCTTACAAATCAGCGAAGCCATCAAAAAAACAAAGTCGCACGTAAAATTTGGTATAAGTCCTTTCGGAGTTTGGAAAAATTACAGTTCGCAAACGCCCGAAGGCTCACGTACCCAAGCAGGACAAACTTCTTACGGACACCTTTACGCTGATACCCGTAAGTGGTTACAACAAGGATGGATTGATTACATCGCCCCACAGATTTATTTTGACCGTAAGCACCCCAAAGTATCTTATACCGAATTGTCAAAATGGTGGATGGAAAATGCTTTTGGCAAACATTTATACATTGGTCACGGAGCATACAAGATAAAGTCAGGATGGAGTTTATCCGAAGCTCCCGCCCAAATTCGGCTTGACCGCCAGTACCCACAAATAGACGGTGGTTTATTTTTCAGTTCTAAATCATTGACCGAAAATTACGGTGGTTTTCAGGATTCTCTGCGATTGGATTTTTATCGTCAGCCCGCCATGATTCCGCCTATGCCATGGAAAGATAACATACCACCCTTAGCTCCGCAGAAAGTAATCATTACTCGGAATGAAACAGGATTACCCGTTTTGACTTGGCAACCTGGTGAAAAAGCTACCGATGGAAATGAAAATACGTATTTTGCCGTATATCGTTTTGAAAGAGCTGAAACGCCTGATTTTCAAAAGGTTGAAAAAATTCTTTACGTAGGAAGGCAAAATACATTTATTGATACCACCGCCGAAAAAGCTCGTGGATATGTGTATCACATTACTTCGTTCGACCGCCTCCATAATGAATCTAAAGAATCTGCCAGTGCTTTGATTGAATACGGAGAAAAGTAAAATACTACTTTTTCAGTATTTATATTTGTCTTAATTACACCGAAATTTGGAAATTGTCTTGGGCTACAAACAAATTTCTGTATGGTTATTGCTTCGCAAAAAATATTCGTAGGATTGCTGCTTACTGTGTTAAGTACCAATTTACACGCCCAAACTACTCGTCAAAAAGATAGTCTTCGAAGAGTTTTCATGAAAGTTAAAGTGGATACCAACACGGTGTGGGCTTTGATGGACTACGGCAAAATCATGTCGGATGAGTCAGTGGATTCCGCCAAATTTTATTATACAAAATCATTCAATTTAAGTAAGAAATTGGGGCATAAAAAAGGGATTTCTGCCTATTATTCAAACATGATTTTTTTATTAGGCTATCGTAGAGGAGACAAGTCTCAAGGAATCAAATTATCAAAAGATTTTGAAGCGTTTGCTCAGAAAGAGCAAAATGAAAATATGTTATCAAAGGCTTATTTCTCTTATGCCATTACATATCAAGGAGCAAATCAATTTGACTCTTCTATTTTCTACTACGACAAAGCTCTTCATTTGTTTCAGAAACTTCGTAATGACATTGAACTTCCTGTCGTATATACCAACATTTCTAATATCTACCGCAATCAAAATATGTTTGATATTGCCTTAGAATACGCAGAGAAAGCCCGACAAGCTGATTTAAAAATTAAAGATACACTCAGTTTGATAGCAGATTATGTAAACGAAAGTATCATTTACTATGAAAAAAATAATAAAAAAGAAGAAGAACGATGCAACCGTGAAGCACTTCGGCTTTCGGAGTTGGTGAGAAGTCCTTATCGTATTATGATTGCTTGTACCAACATGGCATCTATGTACGAAGATAGAAAACAATATGATTTGAGTCTCTATTATCATAAAAGGGCTTATGAACTTGCCAAAGACTACGGTTCAGAAATCAATAAAGTTGAATTTTTATTGGGTATTGCCCATGCTTACGTGAAGAAAAAAGATTTTTCAGAAGCTAATAAATACCTAATGATTGCCAATAAAAATGAGGCTATCAACGAACTTTCTCTGGAACGAAGACTATTTCTGATTGAGTTGAAAATAGCTTTGTATAAAGGGATGGGAAAGTACAGAGAAGCCGCTGATTTGTTAGAAGATTACAGTATAATTTCAGATTCTACCTATGTTATTGCTACACAAGAGAGAGTTTTGGAGTTCAATAATAAGCTCAAGAAAGCTGAGAGTGAAAAAGTAATTTTAGCCAAAGAAGTGCAGATAAATAAACAAAAACTCTGGATTTACTTATTGTTGGTGGCTACGGTGGCCTTACTGCTACTGGGCTTTCTTTTTTATCGTTATCAGCGTAAAAAACAAGAGGCTAAGAGTCAGAAAATCAAATTATTAGAGCAAGAAAATGAATTTGTAGCGGTAAAATCTACTTTAGAAGGGCAACTGAATGAAAGGGTTAGAATTTCAAAAGAAATTCACGATGATTTAGGTTCTTCCCTAACGTCGATTTCACTGCTGACTGAAGTGCTAAAAACCAAAGTAGATAGTAAAACTGTTCCAGAGGTAGCAAAAATATCAACCACTTCCGCCCGTATGGTGGACTCGCTAAACGAAATTGTTTGGGCATTGAATGTGCATAATGATACCTTGAATAGTTTGGTGGCTTTTATTAGAAAGTACGCCCGTGATTTTTTGCAAGA
>JALONS010000298.1 GCA_025454855.1 Arcicella sp. | reverse complement strand
ATAAAATCACGATAAAAACCGAATAGTTGCAGTAAAGGCGTTAAACTGGAAAATAGGGTACTTTTTGTACCCGAAGTACGTGAGCCTGTGATGATTTCTTTGGAAAGATTAGGGCGAATAAATTTACGAATCGCATAACTTTCATTGATAAACAAATCATTGTTTATGAGGGTTTCCCCTAATTTTGTGTGTAAGTTCAGCGAATCAATATTAGCCGAAACAATACTTTTATGATAAACTTCATACCGAAAAGAAGGGCGTTGTTCGGGGTCATTGAGGGGCTTGTTCTGTACCGCCAACTCAATAATTCGATTGGCAGGATTCACCGAAAAAATGACCACTTCTTTTAGGCTGTTACTTTTTTCTTCTAAGTACACTTCCCCCACATCTCTGGATTTTAACACTTTAGAAATGTACCCCATTGAGCTAAATATTAACTCAGTGTCTTTACCTTGTACCGTAATGGTAAAACTTCCGTCCTCTTTTGTGAGCGTTCCTTTAGTTGTATTTTTTATAGAAACCGAAGCAAATGGCAATGGCTCATGCGTAGTTGCATTCATAACTTTTCCCGTAATTATTTGAGCATCAGTGCCAATAGAAAAAATTAAGCAATAAAGAAAAAGTAAAGCCTGTTTCATGATACTCGGGAAGTTCTAAAATTTTGCATAGCAAAATACAAGTGGTATCATCAAAAGTTTGTCGGCTGGCTGACTAAAAAGAAAGGTTTATTCCACTGGCTTTACTCCAGCTGGGAATAATCAAATAATTGATGTTTTTGCTTTTCTTTGGTGTTCTATTTTCGTTGTCTGTGAGAGCAAATAAAAAGTTCAAGCGAGAGGGCTTGGAGTGGAAGGGAATTTGAGTGATAGTAGTCTGATATGTTACTGCCAGGTGTCGAGTGGAGACACTCGCCATGGGTGAATACCTTATTGGGTGTAGTGTATTTTCCTACAACTTGTCTATTTCACTTTCAGAAAGTCCTGTCAAATCAGAAATGTCTGACGACAATAGTCCTTTGAGCTTCATTTTTTTTGCAACCTCAATTTTTCCTTCAATTCTCCCTTCAATTTTTCCTTCAATCTTTCCTTCATCGAAAGCGGTATCAACTGTATTCTTATAATCCCTGTAAATTTTAAGGTTCATTTCATATTTTTCTAACTCATCCTGTCCATACTTTGCCAATTCTGCTTTCTCAAAGGCTTGGGTAAATACTTCATCTGAAAAAATGGTCGGGATTGTCTGAAAATCTTCCAAATGTTTAATGAAATATAACCATTTATCCAAACGGGTTTTCAATTCGGCTTCCGCCTGCTTGAAATTGGGCATTTCAAGATAAATATAAGTCAGCTTGTCATAAAAAGTCTTGCCGTGTTGGTTCTTAAGTTTGATGGTATGAACTACTTCACTTTTTTCAGGCTCATTTTCGTAGTCGTCAAAGGTAAAATCTAAAATGCCTACACAATAAACTGCTTTCAAATTGTAGTTCCATTCTCCTTTTTCGGCTTGTTCTCTGATGGGAAAAGTGGAGTAGTAAATGGTTCTTTCCTTGAAATAATTTTGCTTGGCTTTCTGAAGTTCTACAATGAATTTTTCGCCATTTTCGTTCTCACAGTAAATGTCATAAATGGCTTTTCGGTCGGCTTCGGTTTGCCCTAACTGTTCTGTGTTTTTGAAGTTTAGGTCAATAATTTTGTTGGCAAGAGGCAAAAGGGCATTTAAAAAATCGATAAGCAAAGGTTTGCTGGCTTCTTCTCCGAAGATTTTTTTAAATCCGAAGTCAGTAAATGGATTTACGTATTTTGCTTTCATCGTTTTGTCTAAAATTGTCAGGTAAATTTAAACATTTTTTGTCGATGTTGGCTCGTTTAATTAAATTTTGTGAGGTCGCTGGTTGGATTAAGCCTAACGTTCAGGGCTTGCCGAAGTGGGGAAATAGAATTCCCTCCGCCCTACTAACTGAAGCTAAAGTTGTCTATGAGAGCAAATAAAAAGTTCAAGCGAGGGGGCTTGAAGTGGAAGGGGGTAGTTTTCACACATGGTATTGGTTTGGGCGACCCGTGAAACACGCAATAGTAACTGGCTATTTCTTTTTCTGAAAAGGAAAACCAATAATGGTAAAAAAGCTTTTACATAATTTTGGTTAAGTTTTTCAGTGCTAACAATGTACAAATTTCAACTGCTTTCTTTGCGTCTTTCTCTAATTGAATGAGCGGCGATGTTTTATTATTATATGAACGTCTGTCAAGTCCATGCGGATAATTATGGTCTTTTGTATGGGTGATTGGATTTCGTATAAGTCTAATTGTGTCCACATAATTAATAATAAAAGTACTTATCGTATTATTTTTACGAGCATGTTGAAGTATTGCATTTAAGCCTTTATTTGCAACAGTGTCAAAACCTAACTCATTGTAATGTTGATGTAAAATTTTTTCAACAAAAGCTTGTCCTAAAACAATTGTTGCTAAAAAATGTCCATCAATAAAGCAAAATTGTACTTCACGTAAAGTCAAAACAAATTCTGTAGGTCCTGACATTATTAGACCATCAGGATTTATTTTATGTAGAAACTTTAATCTTTTTGCTTTGTCTGCAAAATATATTTCATCTCTATCCTTTACGTATTGCTCACTAATATCAAGCAACATAGGTTTTACATCTTCTCCAAATAAATCTTTTTCCATTAACATGATGTTCTAATACAGTTGCCACCAACTCTCATATTTACAAACTCAAACTCAAATACCGCAATACTTCAAAACCTTAAAATGAGTTACTCAAAATAAAGGAGTACGCTTCATACTACTTTAAATACAATGAACAGTTTGCTTAAATTCAAAATTTTAATCTGCTGGATTTCTCATTATTAGAAAAGACATCTTTCTAAAACCCATACTTTACCCTGAGTGAAATATTTCTGCCTAATTCATCAGCAAAATACCTAAATCTATTCAAATATTCACGGTACGAGGTGTTCAAGGAATTCTGAATGCTCAGTCCGAGTGTAAGTTGCTTGATTTTTATACCTGCGTCTATTCGCCAAAGGTGATAGGTGGGTGGTGGGGGCAGAAAATCACTATTGGCCTCTACCCGAGTTTGTTGCCAAACCAATTGGTGTCCGATACTGATAAAAGCATCCTGTTTTTTGAAGCTGTATTTTAGGGTATTCTCCAAACGGTCAGAGGGAATGTTTACCATAAATACCTGATTCAGAACATCCTTTGCCCTCACGATGGCATACGAAGTTTTCAGGTTTAATTGTTTGGTTATCAGATAATTAATATTAGCATCGAAGCCAGCAAAACGAGCATCCACTTGGGTATAATCATAGGCAGGAAAAGCCCCCCGCACTGTCAATACGGTTTGTAACTGACCATTTTCACTGCGGGGTTTTAGATAGATAAAATCGTTGATATAATTAAGATAAGCCGTAAGTTCAAGGCTCAGGCGGGCGTGTTCGTACAACGTGCTGAGGGATAAATTATGGGCAATTTCTGGGCGTAAATTGATGTTGCCTTTTTCGTAAGCCGCCGCTCCGTGATGTACTCCGTCCGAAAACAATTCGTTCATATTGGGCGAACGCCAAGCGTTGGCGGCATTCAATTTGATTTCCCAATTTTCAGTAGGATTAAAATTAGCTCCCAACGTGGCAGAAAGATTGTTGAAGTGGAATGTATCATCAAAATAATTGCCCGTTTTGTCTAAGCCAAACGCCTGTGCATTTCTGAAATCATAGCGTAAACCAGTCTCGAACGCCCACTTTTTATGTAAAAATCGTTCAATCATAAAAATACCTCCACTGCTTACCTCATAATTAGGAATTAGTACGGTATTAATCAAGGGTTTGCGGAGTTCAAAAGCTGAAGAAAGATTGGTTTGATAAAGTCCCGTAATACCCACCGACCCCGTAATTTTCTTGAACAGCGGACGGTGGTCTAACAGTAGCTCAGCCGTGTAGGTGGTTAGTTTAAAATTGAGCGTATTCAGATTTCGGTTGCCACGTGGTACGTCGTATTCCAACCGCCAGTCATATTGTCTTCCTAAGGTCAATGACCATTTTCCCAGTCTTTCGGAAATTAAAAAACTCTTGATTTTCAGTAAATTATGGGCTAAATCCTGATTAGGGCGATTGATGGTATAACTGGGATTGCTTGGGGTATAAATTTCGTTAGGACGTTGATTTTGAATGGCGTTTTGTAAATCCGTCAAGTTCCCGATGTGTGAACCCGCAAAAATACCTAATTGAGTATCGAAATAACTAAAGAATATTTCTGTACCAAAATGGTTACTACGATAGCCCGTCGTGAGCGAAAAATTTTGTTCTTGTGTGCCTGTATTCGCCATTACGTAATTGGCAGTTTGTACGTCAGCCCCTTTTTTGAAAGTACCTTGCAGTCGCCAACCAAAGCCTTTCCAGTTGGGAATTCCCCCCTCCATAATTCCTGACAATACGCCCATTCTCCCGTTTGAAAAGCCCACCGTATTCACTTCACCATGAATCCTTGCGGAGTCATAGGGTAGGGGAGAGGGTTCTACCATAATCACCCCCGCAATGGCATCAGAGCCGTACCGTACTCCTGCCGCACCTTTCACAACGGTTATTTGTGTAGCCACGAATGGGTCAATTTCGGGGGCGTGTTCGCTGCCCCACTGTTGCCCTTCTTGCCGAATACCATTGTTTAATATCAATACTCGGTTAGAATGCAAACCATGAATAATAGGTTTGGAAATAGAACTGCCCGTCTGTAAACTTGTTACGCCCGAAATATTCTTGAGGGCTTCGCCCAGACTCTGCCCACGGCTTTGTTCTAAGGCTTGTCCCGATAAAATGGCTTTGCTCTGTGATTGACTCTCTTCCTTTTTCCCCGTTACGATTACTTCTTGCAAATGTTCGTCGGCATCTTCCATCGTAAAGTCTTCCTGATGTTCTTGGCTTAAATTTACTTCTACCTCCACTTTCTGAAAACCAACGGCTTGGCAAATAATGGTGTATTTACCCTGACAAAGATTATTGAAATAATAACCACCCTTTGCATCAGAAAAAGTAGAACGGTTAGTGCCTTTTAGGTACACAACTGCCCCTACCACCGCTTGATGAATGTCTCGCTCGTGTATAACACCTTTGAGCATGCAGTTACATACAGGCGTTTGGGCGATAGATGAAATATCAATCAGAAAAATGAAGAGTAGTGCGGTAAGTGATTTAAGCATTTGATGAAGTTTAGAACACGAAATTACACTAAAAAATGAAATGGCACGATTTCCACGAAATCATGCCATTGTATGGATTTAGAGATTGGAGAAAGCGTTTACTTTACTTCTACATCAAAAGAAACGTCAAAATCAGTGCTTCCCACGCT
>JALONS010000297.1 GCA_025454855.1 Arcicella sp. | reverse complement strand
ACGCTACAAGATTACGAGCAAACACTCACCGATAAAGTGATTGACAAAACGATGGAAAAATTGATGGGAGCATTTGAAAAAGAGATTGGAGCGGTGATTAGAAAATAAAATTTATAAGTAGAGGTTTGTAGATAAGTTTACAAACCTCTATTTTTATCCTACAAATTGAGTTTTACCTAATTTAAAATCAAAACAGCTGTCTATGTCAATCATCAAACAACCTTTACTTTTTGCAGGTTCATTAGGCGAGAAGTATCTTTATACCCTTTATGATTCTGGTGCAAATCTTTCATGTATAAACCCTGAGTATTTAGAAGATTTAGAAAAATCAACTCAATTGGGGCGTATTCGTATGATGGGTACAGCCGCTGAAGGACATTATATTGAAGTAACACAAGCAGTAAGACTTGACTTTTACATGGACGATGTACTTTTATCAGATGAATTTTTAGTGATTCCTGGGCTAAGTGAAGAAGTAATCATCGGAGCGGCAACCATGCAAAAATGGCGGATTAAGTTAGACTTTGAACATGATACGGCAAGTGTAGACCCAAAGGTTGCAAAAATGCAATTGGTGTAGCATAATATTTGTGGTAGTTATTCGTATATAATTAAATTTAAAAAATCATAAAATGTCAAAATCAATCTTATTAACTGCATTATTCATTACCCTATCTATGGGTGTATTTGCGGGCAACAACCCTGCAAAAAAAGATGGAGCAACGGGAATTCAATTCTTCAAAGGTACTTTTAAAGAAGCCTTAGCAAAAGCTAAAAAAGAAAATAAAATGGTGATGATGGACTGCTATACAACGTGGTGTGGTCCTTGTAAAATCCTTAAATCTCAGGTATTTACAGATAAGTCATTGGGAGATTACATGAACCAAAAATACGTGTGTATTGCTGTGGACTATGAGAATGGCGAAGGTCCAGCGGTAGCCCAACAATATCCAGTGGATGGTTATCCAACTCTTTATTTTTTAGATGCTTCGGGCAAAGTAAAGAAAACATTAGTGGGAGTACCTAACCCTGTTTCGAGTGCAGCAAGTTCAATTTTGGGTATGGCTAAGAAGTACGGGAAATAGCAATTAGATTACAAAGAAAAGAGTATAGATTTCAGAGACATCTTCATCATTTGAAAATCCTAAAATCTATACTCTTCTATCTAAAACCTATCTAATCTCTTCTACCCTTTCTACCTTTCATCCTATCCTTCGCATCTTCCTTGATATCTTCGTATTTTGTATATTGATCTGCTGATAAAATTGACTTCATTTTCTCGTCTTGAGCAGTTACAAAATCCCTCATATCTTTCATAGCCGCTCTTTTATCAGGAGCGTCTCTCATAGCTTCCCTTTTCTGATTCAATTCCAATAACATCGGTTTAATTTGATTTACTTGGTCAGGTGTTAAACTCAAAGCCTTAGTCATTCTCTGAATTTGATTATCTGCTCTTTGTGCTGCCGAAAGGTTTTGTTCAGGGCGTTCTCTTCTTCCATCCTGAGCTTGTATCGAGTGGGTACTCACAGCGAAACTCGCCATCAAAATACTTAGAGCTACTACTAATTTCTTTTTCATGCTTATGATTGATTAATTGTTAGAATTGTCAATTAGATTATCGACAAATTCAAAGGTTTAACGGAAATAATAAAAACATATTTTGTAGAAATGGTTTTTAAACCTTAATTTTGCACTACAAAGTTGATAAAACTTTGTAAGGGCCTATAGCTCATTCGGTTAGAGCAACTGACTCATAATCAGTAGGTGCCTGGTTCGATCCCAGGTGGGCCCACTTAAATAATTAATTAAAAATCAAGCAGTTACATTGAGTTGTAACTGCTTTTTTGTTTGTTATTATTTTTTTCTTAGGTCGTTTTCATCCTTACTCCTTTCACTAATAGCCAAGCAACTGTTGAAAGTTCGGCGGTTGAATAAAAGATAAAGCCATAATCTGTGATAAAAGATAGTCTTTCTGAAAGCAAAATAAAGTCTATACTTTCTATGGTATATGCTATCCCTCCTAAAACTAATAAAATACCTATCCATTTTGGTAAATATCCTGATTTTAAGATTAATTGCCCCAAAGGAATAAGCCATAATCCCCAGAAAATCATAAGAACGACAATGGTGTAAGATTTAAGTCTCAAAAAAAACATCACCCAATTCTGCTGTTCGATAAGTGATAAATTTTTAAGAATCTCGCCCTTTGCAATCATTATAGAAGCTATTACAAAAGATTCCGCCACGAAATTTATTGGAATTTGCACTAATACTAAGGCTAACATCCATCTTGCCTTCCGGTCATCAATATTTTTAAATAACTGATAGAAAGTCAAAGCTGTCAGCATAAATGCCACTGAACCCAATAAATTTACAGTGATACCAGACCTAAATAGTAGTTCTTTAGTTAGAATATTTTGCATCGTAGCCACTACATTACCTTTTGCCATAATTTGAGATGGTACATACATGATACCATAAAAACCACAAATGGCAACTAACAGATAGTAAAAACCCGCTAAACGGGCAGTTTTTTGAATAGATTTCATATTGTTTTGTTTAGTTTTCAGACCAGTTCCAAGCATAATAAACTATTAATGACGATATTATGCTTTCTATGAGAGCAAAAAATACGTAAAAATACCGCCAAGGTGTTACGGAGGTAACTGCTATTATTAGTAGAAATCCAGTAAAGAAAATCCCGAAGATAATATTGAGCCACCTATTGACTGAGGGTCTCAAAAGAATGGATAAACACACCATTAAACAGGGAATTGTTAGGAGGGCTGAAGCCATGAGTAGTTTGACGGGACTATCCAGAAGATTTGTCCCACTGACCAGTCCTGCTGCTTTATGAGGTACATAAAGCTCAAAATAATCACAATATAAATAACAGAATGTTAAAGAAGCCCACAGAAAAGCAAGTTTGATTTTAAGATTGACCTCAAAGTCTTGGTATGATTTTGTCCTCATAAGCATTTATTTTTCGGAAAATTAAAATCCAAAAAAACAAATGCGATTAGACAAATGTCCAATCAGTATGAACGGTCACATAGTTTTATGAGTGTCCTCCTCTTAAGCGACTCAAATGCCTTTGTGTAATAAGGCACGTTGTAGATGATATTAGGATTGAGCTTTACAAATTTTTGATAGCGTTGCTCTGCTGTCAAATTAGCTAAATCATAAATTCGTTGTTTTTCTTCTGATAAAAGATTCTGAAATAGTTTTATGGTATAGTCTTTTTGAGCTTGGCTCTGAGTATCTGGCGAACCCACGTCTTCTCGATTAATTCTTAGTAACTCACAATCGGTAATGCAGTGCATATTCTCATTTGAAACCGTTTGGTTCATAAAATGTTGGTATGAGGTGAAAAATCGAGAACTGTTGTTTATATCAGTCGTGATTTCGTTGCCTTCGTCATCGAGATGAAAATTTCTCATATAACCCGAAACGATAAAATTATGGTACTGTGGCACTGTTCCTGCAGGTTCAATAATGGTGTCTCGTGGCACAAAAATAGGTTTAAACGTCTGTCGGCAAGCCTCTTTAGCTTCTTCGGGCATTATGAGTATTTCACCCACATACTCAAATAATTTTTCGTAATAATGGTTCATGATTATTCTTATTTTAGTGGTAAAACTCTCCGATATGCCAAAGAATTCCAGAGGGGTCGTGGACAAAACACTCACGTCCCCAATCGTAGTGCTTAATGGGCGAGATTCTCGCAGTTTTATATTTATCTGTTAGATTAAGTGTTACTAACTCATTCCAATAACGAGCCACATCATCTACTTCCAAGAAAATCATAGTATTGTCAATCCAGTCTTTTACGTAGGCATCTTGTAAGTAGAATGAACATCCTTCTGTTCTGAAAACAGACATATTATGCCCCAAACTGATTTCTTCAAACCCCCAATCACGATAAAAAGCCCGTGACTCTTCAAAGTTTTTAGCCCCAATAAAAGGGCGAATTGATATTGATTTGTGTTGCATTTTTCTTGTATTAAAGGTTAGTTTCTCGCATCATCAACCAGCCTGTTACAACTATCCAACTCACCAAGCCAAAGATGAACATTCTGAATCCAAAAAGATTTACGAAATTAAAGTTTAAAATTACTCCGAGCAATGACAGCAAAAGTAATACAAGTCCATAATAACCCATCCATTGAGGAAGTTTTTTGCTAATAATTATCAAGACCGACCAAATAGTGATTGCTACCACAATACCAACAATCATTATATTGTCCATAGCTATGTTAAAAAACGAACCATATTTTAAAATGGGCCTTAGTACTTCACTATTTTGCTCAAATTCCTGAGCATAGTTTTCTACAAACATGGGCAAAATAAGTCCATTAATAGAAGCAGCAATCATTCCCGCCAAGAGTGCAAAACATACAAAAATAAAGGCAAGTAATGAAATTTTATGGTTAGTAAGCAGGATAATAGATAAACCATAAAACCCAAAAGCTACAAAAGGTAAAGTTATAATTGCCAGTGAATGTGCTATGATTGCCACATCGTGCATCTGAAGTATGTGTTTTGTGTTGCCACCAGTAGGATGCAACACCATAGTGAAAACCAATAAAACAGAACTAATGATAAGACTCAAGCCCGAAAATTTTTGAAAGGGTTTTTCCATAAGATTTTTTGTGTTTTTGAATGAAACACAAAACTAAACTGCCATTTACAAATAGGCACTTGATTGAAATCAAGAAATGAATTTGCCTTTGGCAATGCTCTCTCTTACTCGGCTCATAGTTTCTGGGGTTATTTTTAAGTAGGAGGCAATGATTTTTAAGGGGAATTTTTGGAATAGCGTAGGTTTTGTCTCTAAGATGTAAAGGTACTTTTGAACTGGCGTAAGGTTTTTTTCGAAAAAATATAGTTTGGGTTTAGATTGTTCTAAAATATGCCCAAGTTGAAAAAACGCAGGGGACTCGGCAATGAGTTGGTGAATGGATTCTATGGATAATTCAAGCACTGTTCCATCAGAATAGGCTTTTATAGTGTTCTCAGAAGGCTTTTGAGCGATGAAACTCTGAACGCTCAAAAACCAGTCTTTTTCAATGTGTAAGTCAATGATATTCTCTTCTATTTCATCTTTTAGATTAAATTGATAAAATGACCCAGTAATAGCATAAAAAACAGTTTGACACATACCTCCTTCATGGAGTAATATTTCACCTTTTTGAACTGTTCGGGTTTTGATTTTTTTCTCAAACAATGATACGTCATTATCACTAAATCTTCCTATTTGGGCTAATATTTCCGTAAGCATACTTTGTGTTGTTCGGTCAAATCTGTATCATTCGTATTACACTCCACAAATTTAGGTTTGTAAAAGATAAACACGATAGATTGTTTTCTATAAAAAACTTACGAATTCTCTTTTTAGTAAATCGCTTTTCGCTTAGTGTAGGTCAATGCATAATTGTTCCATTTCATCGTCTATCTGATTTTTCTCAATCCTATCCAAAAACCTATTGCTCCAATAAAAAAACACGTTGCCATCCACAGAAAAACATTATATTTATCATAGAGCAACCTATAAATAAAGGTAAAACCCAACAGCATAAAACCAATTATTTCCCAGATTGTATGTTTCTCGATTATTGACATATTGCTGGAAGTAATAGGGAGATTTATTAGTATTTTTAACTCATCCCAATCCCAATAAATCAATAGTAGATTTGCCAAAAGCATTAATCCTGTGATGACTGGCGTTCCCCCGAAATCATAAGAAATAGTCACAACAAAAATGTTTAGGATGATGGGAAAATAAACTAATGCTCCTAATTTGGCATACCTTTGGGTCATTAATAAAGCCCCTGCCATTAACTGTCCTAAACCAATAAATTGCCAATAAATCCCCGACTGATACATGGTTTCAAAGTAATGAAAAGCCGAATGGATAGGTTCATTTTCTCCGCTATTTGTAGTAAAGCGATGTCCTTTGATTTTGATAACACTGGCAAAAACGAAAGCTCCGCCTATTAAATATCGGGTATAGATGATAAAGATATTTGTCCAAATTTTTTGCTTTATATTATTCATTTTCAGACAGTTCAATTACATAATTGATAAATGAAGTAGCTTTTAATTGTTTTATATTGGCGTAAATTGACTTATCATGATTAGCTTCAATGGCTATTTCATTTTTTAATTTAGCATAAAATTCTCTGGTAATTTTACTCTTTCGCAGATAGTCACGAAACCGAATAAATTTTTGCAACTCTCCGCTATCAGTTTTGCATACATACAAATGATGAGTAATAGAATCCAATACTCCATTGGTTTGTTGGTTGTTTCTTTTGAAAACCTCTCGTCCCACTATTCCTTGATTTCCATTATGAAAATACCCGAGTTTTAACAGTCCATTGTTTATCTTCTCAAAATTAGCGTCCCCCTCATAAATAATAACTATATCAATAATTGACTTTGCCGTTAAACAAGGTACAGCGGTACTTCCGATGTGTTCAATCTTATGTGCATAATTAATCAATTCTTGGTTTAATATCACTTTTATTTTTTCAAAATCTTCTACCCAAAGGCTTGTGTATTCTTTCAAAAGACTCATAATTGTTCAAGAGTTATTTTTGCAATAATACAATAGAAAATCTGATAATTTCTTAAAATTGTATTCTGTTATTTAATTTTGTGATTTATTTTATCATGCCTTCCAATTCCTATTTTTCTTTCAAACAATTCACTGTTCATCAGGCTGATACTGCCATGAAAGTTACTACGGATGCGTGCATTTTAGGAGCTTACGTACCAGTAGCAGAGGCAAAAAATATATTGGACATTGGCACGGGTACGGGACTAATAGCCATGATGTTGGCACAACGAAGCTGTGCAAAAATTGATGCCGTTGAAATAGAGCAATTGGCTTATTTTCAAGCCATTAGCAATGTAGAAAATAGCTTTTTCAAGGGGAAAATAAATATTTTCCATACGTCTATCCAAGATTTTTACCCCAAAGCTACCAAGCAATATGATTTGATTGTTAGCAATCCTCCGTTTTTTCAAAATCACTTAAAATCTGAACGCAAAGCCCGCAATAATTCTTTACATACGGATACACTATCTTTTGAAGATTTACTTGATGCCGCACTGGGGTTGCTCGAACCCACTGGCACATTTGTTGTCTTGTTACCAGCGTATGAAACGGCTATTTTTGAAGCATTAGCTACCAATAAAGGCTTAAATATTCATAAAAAACTACTGATTCATCACCGACAAGGAACAAAAATATTAAGAATTATTACGACCTTTGGTTTTGAAAAAACTCAAATGAAAACAGAAACGTTATTCATTAAAGATTCCGACGAAGAATACTCCGATGATTTTCGGAAACTTCTGAAAGAATATTACTTAATATTTTAAGTTTTTTATTTCTGATTCCTTTACGCAGCTTTTTAGCTTGTTACTAACCGTTAAAAAGTGAAAATTTATACATTATGTTAGACATTTCTGTCGTAGTGCCACTTTATAATGAAGACGAATCATTGCCCGAACTTTCAGCGTGGATTGAGCGAGTAATGAATGAACATAAGTTTTCCTACGAAATTATTTTTGTCAATGACGGAAGTAAGGATAATTCTTGGCGGGTAGTGAAGCAATTAGCGGAGAAAAATCCTCATATCAAAGGTATTTCATTCAATAGAAATTATGGTAAATCAGCGGCTCTTCATGTGGGTTTTAAACAAGCCCAAGGGAGTGTAGTCATCACGATGGATGCCGACCTTCAAGATAGCCCCGATGAGATTCCAGAACTTTACTGCATGATTACCCAAGATAATTATGACTTGGTATCTGGCTGGAAACAAAAACGTTTTGACCCCATCACGAAAACTGTTCCAACGAAACTGTACAATGCAGCAACTCGTTCAATGTCAGGAGTTTACCTTCATGATTTCAACTGTGGACTAAAAGCCTACAAACAAGAAGTTGTAAAAACAATTACGCTATACGGAGAGATGCACCGCTACATTCCCGTAATGGCAAAGTGGAATGGTTTTGATAAAATTGGAGAGAAAGTAGTACAACACCAAGCCCGAAAATACGGAACTACCAAATTTGGAATTGAGCGATTTTTATACGGTTTTTTAGACTTACTGTCTATTACTTTTGTACAAAAATTCGGCAAACGCCCAATGCACCTTTTTGGAGGTTTTGGCATCCTGTCGTTTCTCATCGGAAGTATCATTACCTTATATCTGATTGGTAATAAAATTTATGCAATTGCCAATCATTTGAAATTTAGAAATGTAACGGATAATCCGCTTTTTTTCTTGGCATTGGTCGCCATCATTATTGGCGTTCAGCTGTTCGTGGCGGGCTTTATTGGCGAACTAATGACCCGAAATTCGGATAAAACAACTGATTATCAGATAAAGGAAACGGTTTAAAAATTTATTTTTATCTTTGAAAAAACATGAATGCAATGGTCGATATACAAGAAAATACAGTCCAACTTCC
>JALONS010000296.1 GCA_025454855.1 Arcicella sp. | reverse complement strand
TAAAGCTGACCAATTCGACCCAGATTCATGTCCGAATTCTGGAACGGAAGACGGCGAAGATGATACAGATTCGGTAACAGTGAATGGTCGTGGAGCGGATTTGAGTTTAGAGAAATTTGTTTCAAACGCTACAGGAACGCCTGCCGAACCAAAAGTTGGCGAAGACGTAACCTTTACCTTGCGTGTACACAATGCAGGACCAGAATTAGCGAGAAATACCATCGTAAAAGACTATTTACCTGTTGAATTAGCATTGAGCGAAAAGATAGATTTCTACAATCCGAGTGAGGGAATTTTGAGTAGAACTATTCCAATTATTCAACCAAATACCTACGTTGATTTGACTTTCAAAGCCAAAGTATTGAAAGGTGGATTAATCACGAACAAAGCCGAAATCTTTGATACTCGTCAATATGACCCAGATTCTCAACCCAATACAGGCACGGAAGACGGTCAGGACGATGTGGGCGTAGTTACTTTGGTAGGTCAAGAAGCAGATTTGAGCTTGAATAAAATTGTAAATCATACCGACGTAACCGTTGGCGACACATTGCTTTACATGGTTCAAGTAAATAATGCAGGACCTTCGGAAGCGACGAACGTAGAGATTTCGGATATTTTACCCGATGGTTTACAATTGTTAGAATCAAATAATGGAACGCTGGTAGGAAACGTACTGACATTCAAAGTGCCAAGCATTGACAAAAAAGGCTTTGCGGTATTTGGTTACAAAGTTTTGGTAACGAAAGAAGGTAATTTGATTAACAAAGCACAAGTAACAAAATCTGACCAACCAGACCCCGATTCAACACCGAATAATGGTAAATGGGACGGTAAAGAAGACGATGAAGCCAGTTGTGTAGTGCGGGCTAAATTGCCTTGTGATAAAACACCACCGAGTATTATCGCTTCAAAAACGGAATTGAATTGTTCAGAAAATGCGATACTAACGGCATTGGGTTGTACAGGAACCGTAAAATGGTCGGACGGACAAACGGGAAATACTGTCACCGTAAAACCTGCTGTCAGTACCGCTTACACTGCCACTTGTGTACATTATGAAACCTGCCCGAAATCGGCTAATTGTGAATACATCATCAGTTGCATCAGTGAGGTATCTAAAGCGGTAAAAATTACGGTAACCAATTTAGTAGCACCCGTAATTACGGTTAATAAATCACAAATTTGCGGAGGTGATAGCATACAATTAACCTCAACGGGTTGTGTAGGTACAACGGTATGGTCTAACGGGAAAACAGGTAATATCATCACGGAAAAATTATCAGTCACTGCCTCATTTACGGCTATTTGTAGAGTGGATTCTTGTAATAGTCCACGCTCGAATATATTGACTATCAAGGTAGGAATTGACCGCCCAGTGGTTACTTGTGGACGTGAACGCCTGTGTGTAGGGGAGTCGGAAGTATTAACCGCACATGGTTGCGACGGTGGAAAAGTAACGTGGTCAGATGGACAAATTGGCAAAAATATTTTGGTAAAACCAACCAAAACTCAATACCAATTTACGGCTATTTGTGAACTAAATACTTGTAAGTCAGAGCCATCTACTCCTGCCTATTTTATTGTAACTGATTGTAGGAAAGATACTACCAAGATTATTCCTAAACCAACGTTGGCAGTTTGTAAAGAAGTACGAACTCCGAAATTGGTACAAGAGAAAACCTATGATATTACCTACGACTTCAGATTAGTAAATTTAGGCAACGCCGACTTCGAGCAGATTCAAGTATTGGATAATTTAGATGAAGTATTCACGGATAAAGGAGCGAAAATATTGAATGTCAGTGGCTTGAAAGCTGATGACGGTTTGGTGGTAAATCCAAATTATGATGGACGAAGCAACCAACAACTCCTGTTAGATTCGCAAAGCAAGTTACTGATGGGCAAAGTCAAGAGTATTCAATTTACGGTAAGGGTTGATTTTTCAACTGCCAAAGTGGATACTTTCTATAACTCGGCATTAGGCATGGCAAAAGCTGGGAAAGTGGTGGTGCAAGATATTTCTAACAATGGTTTTGATGTAAATCCAGACGGCGACAGCGACCCTACGAATGATTCAGCTCCAACGCCAATCAGAGTACAAAGCATCCAAAAACCAGTAGATGAACCGAAGGAAATTTTCATTCCCGAAGGGTTCTCTCCGAACGGAGACGGAGTGAATGATTTATTTGTGATAGATTTGCAAGACAAGACTTTAACAATAAATCTGCAAATTTATAACCGTTGGGGAGGTTTGGTTTACGCCAGCGAAGACTACCAAAATAACTGGGACGGAACCGCCAATCAAGGAGTGAATGTAACCGATAGAAAAGGCTTACCAGATGGTACTTATTACTACATGGTGAAGTTATCAAACGGAAAAGAATTTGTGCGGAGTATGACTTTGATGAGGTAGATGTAACTCAGTTATCAAAGTGTAACACGATTTTCCGAAATCGTAAAAAGGGGTGAGAGAAGGGGCAACCTTTCTTTCACCCCTTTTTGCGTTGATTTCTTGGGAATTACAGATTATTTTTTATTTTTGATAAACGAAAGTAATAATGCTTAGAATTATGTTTTCGGAAGCACAAATGAAAAGTTTGTAATCCGTTTAGTAAAAGGGCTAATTAATTGAAAACCAACACGATTTGTTGCCCTCTTGTTTTGTAGTTTATATGTTGGAATGAAAAAAATGGAATTATATTATTCGAAGAGTCATGCAGACGAAGAAGGAACTGTTGATTTTGCAAAAATGATGTTACTTTTCGGCTCAAGAGAAGAGCTTTTTAAGATTTGTAATTTTTTTAGAATTGTGGAATCACATTTAAAAAAACATGAAAATTGCCATTTGCACTTACGTGATAACTTCAAAAACTGGGATAGTTTGAAGGATTTTGACATAGAAGTAAATTTGCTCTAATCATGCTGTTCAAGACCCCACTGGTTCAAGCGTCCTCGCTTGAACCACGCTGTTCGAGGTTTCAATCTCGAACTTTTGATAAATAGGATTTCCAATCCTATAAAAATTATATCGAATTGAAATGTGATTGTATCTAATATCCAATCTAATGTAGAAATGTAAAAGAGAGATACTTAACCAGTATCGAATGAATTGAAATAAATATAAATGCTTAAAAATCAAAGGGAAAGCCGTAAAATATGGCTTTCCCTTTTTTATGGCTGACCGTATAATAAGATTTTTGATTGGTTTTAGGGGATTATTTTGGAGATTAACAAGGTTTTTTAGACGTTTGGGTAAGATATTATTATCCAATCATTTAAACAACGAAAGCCATGCTTAAAATTTTTACAACTCCTAATCTTATTATTTTAGCGTTTTCACTGATGATAAGTAGCTGTGTAAATCTCAAAACAGTTAACGACATTTCTTCGAACTCGTTGAAAGGAATCCAGAATTATGATAATCTCAATTATACTTTTACTAAACATTGTTTGGATAATTGCGATATACAGCGATTATCAGATACCACAATTCAACGAGCAGAGGTAATTCAATGTGATTGTAATGATTTCAAAAAAGCTGATAAAGCTACATCAAATATTTATCAGTCTTTAAGTGGATATTTTGAAAATCTCCAAACGTTATCTAACAATGAGTTATCTAATTATAAGTTTGATGACCTCAAAAAAGCCTTAACGGAGGGTAGTTTTGGTTCTATAACCATAAACAAAACGCAAGTAGAGGCATATTCAAATATTGCTAAAATTCTTTCAAGAGCTTTTACGGATGGATATAGAAAAAGACACATTAAGCAATACATAGAACAAAGCAATGAATCGATACAAATATTGGTAAAAGCATTTCAAGTAATTCTAAACGAAAATCTAAAAGGGCTGTTAGTTAACAAAAAGAATGACATTTACCGTGAATATCAAATAATATTAGGGGATGAAAAGATGTCAAAATTTGAAAAGGCAAAAGTAGTAGAAGTTTACTATCAAAAAATTCAAGAAGTCAATTCCAAACAAAAACAGTTAGAAAATTATGCAGATGGATTATCTAAAATTTCAGAGTTACATCAACAATTATTTGATAATAAAGATAGAATGACTGCTAAGGAAATTCAGAGTTTATTACTTACAACGTCTAATGACATTAAATCAATTATTTCAGAATTTAAAAAGATAAAATAAGTCAATCATGGAAACAAATTTAACATCACAAGAAGCAACTAAATTAGCAAATAATTTTTTTACAGTGTCTGTGTCTTTAACAGATTATTTATTTCAGAAATGGGGTACATTAACACAAGTGGAAAGAGATAAACTGATTAGTAATATAAGAAAAATTTCTAATAATGGTCAAAAGTTATTAGCATTGTCAGCCACATTAGTTGTGGAGCAAAGTAAGGCATCCTTAACTACAATAGATACTGTAACAAATAATATTAAAGCTAATCTTCAGACAATTGCCAATGTACAAAAAACTATTAATATTGCTACTTCGGTAGTTAAATTAGGTAGTGCTTTAATATCTAAAAATCCAGTAACCATTGTACAAGCAGTAACAGATTTACAAGCTGTATTTAGTGCTTAATTTTCCAGATTCCAAACTTAGTTGATAGAACTTTGTCATCCTGTGGTTGATTTACTATATAAATCCCAGTTTAGTAATCATATGTCAGTAATGCAACAAGTGTTTGATTGACACTATATGAATTGTTATTCTTAATTGATTAGTTGCTTGCCCTGTTATTCGAGATTTCAATCTCGAACTTTGGATAAATAGGATTTCCAATCCTATAAAATATATCGAATTGAAATGTGATTGTATCAGATATTTGACATTAAAGGGTCAAATATTGTAAGATATATTAACGCTATCTCAATTTGTTTTCATAATCCAAATGACTTTTTGTACTATTTAAAGAATTTTCCATAAAAAGAAACTGTTTATATAACTTTTCCGTTATTTTTACGTCAGATAAAGAAAATTATAACTAAGAGCTAAAAGCGGAGAAGCTCATTAAACACAATCAAATTATGGAAACCTTAGGATATGTAGCAGGCATTCTTACCACGATTGCTTTTGTTCCACAAGTAATTCAAATTTATAAAACTAAATCGGCGAAAGATGTATCTTTGGCGATGTTCTTATTATTTACGGCTGGCGTAGTGATGTGGCTGATTTACGGTATAAAGTCAAATGCTTTTCCTGTTATTGCCGCTAACGCCATTACTTTATTATTATCGTTGGTGATTTTGTTCTTTAAGTTTAAATATAGAAAGACTCTTTAAGAGACTAAAAGTGTACTTATTTATATAAAAGCCTTGTTCTAATCAGTAGAATAAGGCTTTTTTTGTAAATTGACCACTCAAAACAAAATTCTATGAACAAGTATCTCAAACTCTTTTTGGTG
>JALONS010000295.1 GCA_025454855.1 Arcicella sp. | reverse complement strand
AATTAGTACAAATGGGGTCTTCTTTATTGGTAAAATATGGTACACCCGAAGAAATCTTTCCTGAGTTGGTCAATCAGTATGACATTGACACTGTTTACATAAACCATGATTATGAGCCTTACGCCCACAGTCGTGACGAAGCCGTCAAGGAATATCTAATGACCGAAGGTGTAGCGTTTGAAACGTATAAAGACCAAGCGATTTTTGAAAAAAACGAAGTGCTTTCGGGTGCTGGAACGCCCTACACCGTTTTTACTCCGTATAGCCGTAAATGGAAAGAAAAAGTCAATGAATTTTATTTAAAACCTTATCCTAATGAACTTTACTTCGCCAATTTCTTGAAAGTAAGTGCTTTTACTATGCCATCTTTGGCAGAAATGGGTTTTCAAAACATTGGAGGAACTTTTCCGAGTAAAGAGGTGAGGGAGAATATTCTTAGAAATTATGGAGAAAAACGGGATTTTCCTGCTACCGTTGGTACAACTCGGCTTTCGGTACATTTACGATTCGGCACCGTGAGTATCAGACAATTAGCTCAAACGGCTCAACGTCTTTCTGAAAAATGGCTGAATGAATTAATTTGGCGAGATTTCTATTTCAATATTTTGTACCACTTTCCGCACGTCGGACAAGGACACGCTTTTCGTAAAGAATACGACCGCATAGAATGGCGAAATAATGAAGAGGAATTTAAAAAGTGGTGCGAGGGCAAAACGGGCTACCCTATCGTGGATGCGGGTATGCGTGAACTGAATACCACAGGATTCATGCACAACCGAGTACGGATGATTGTAGCCAGTTTTTTAACCAAGCATTTACTGATTGACTGGCGTTGGGGCGAGGCTTATTTTGCTAAGAAGTTATTAGACTTTGACCTTTCGGCAAATAATGGTGGTTGGCAGTGGGCTTCGGGCAGTGGTTGTGATGCCGCTCCGTATTTTAGGGTTTTTAATCCGAGATTACAAACCGAGAAATTTGATAAAAATTTGGAATACATCAAAAAGTGGATTCCCGAACTGAGTAGTTTTGAATATCCTAAACCCATTGTTGAGCATGATTTTGCCCGCAAGAGAGTATTAGAGGTATATCAGAAGGCTTTGAAATAATGTAAAAATAAGGCTGGAAGCCTGTAAAGCGTAAGAAAACTTTGATACAATATTTTCTTACACTCTATAACTTCCAGCCTTCAAAACTTACAAATCTTACAAATTCTCACTCACTGCGTTGGCAGTTGTTCTGGTGAGGGTTAACTCTTCACCTTCGCCTGAATAATCTGCTAAAATGATGTCACCTTCGGCTAAATCACCTTTCAAAATTTCTTCGGCTACGGGGTCTTCCAAGTATTTTTGAATAGCACGGTTCAATGGTCTTGCTCCGTACTGCGAATCATACCCTTTTTCAGCAATAAAATCTTTGGCTTTTTCAGTCAATTCTACGCTGTACCCCAATGCACTGATACGAGCAAAAAGTTTTTTCAACATCAAATCAATGATTGAATGAATATGAATACGCTCCAATGGATTAAAGACAATCACATCATCCAAACGGTTAAGGAATTCAGGTGAAAACGCTTTCTTCAAAGCATTTTGAATCGTTCCTTTCACGATTTCATCCAAATTATCCGTCTTGGCTTTTGATGAGAAACCGATTCCTGTTCCAAAATCTTTTAAATCTCTTGCTCCAATATTGGAGGTCATGATGATGATGGTATTTCTGAAATCAACTCTACGCCCTAAACCATCCGTCAAGATACCGTCGTCTAACACTTGTAACAAGATATTGAATACGTCTGGGTGGGCTTTCTCGATTTCATCTAATAACACAACTGCATAAGGCTTACGACGAATTTTTTCCGTTAATTGTCCACCTTCTTCGTAACCTACGTAGCCTGGAGGTGCTCCAATCAAGCGAGATACACTAAATTTCTCCATGTACTCACTCATGTCGATTCTCACTAAAGCATCTTCCTTATCAAAAAGATACGTAGCTAAAACTTTGGCTAATTCCGTTTTCCCTACGCCCGTTGGGCCTAAGAAAATAAACGAACCGATTGGTTTTTTGGGGTCTTTCAAACCTACTCTTGTACGCTGAATGGCTTTTACAAGTTTGGCGATGGGTACATCCTGACCAATCACTTTGCCTTGTAGTTCTTCATTCATATTGAGTAGTTTTTGTCCTTCAGTAGCTGCCACCCGATTCACAGGAATACCCGTCATCTGAGCAATTACTTCGGCAACACTTTCCTCTGAAACTGTGTAACGACGACGTTTCGTATCCTCTTCCCACTCACGTTTGGCACGGTCTAACTGGTCTAAAAGACGTTTTTCACGGTCACGTAACTGAGCAGCTTCCTCGTATTTTTGTGATTTTACTACGGCGTTTTTCTCTTTCTTGATGTTCTCGATGGCTTCTTCCAAACGAACAATATCTTCAGGAACGGTAATATTTGAAATATGCACCCTTGCTCCTACTTCGTCCATTACGTCAATGGCTTTGTCTGGCAAGAATCTATCCGAAATATAACGCTCTGATAATTTAACCGCTTGTTCGATAGCCTCCTCGGTATAAGTTACGTGGTGATGGTCTTCGTACTTATCTTTGATGTTATTCAAGATTTCGATGGTTTCTTCAATAGAAGTGGCATCAACCATAACGGTTTGGAAACGACGAGCCAACGCTCCGTCTTTCTCAATGTACTGACGATACTCATCTAAAGTAGTTGCTCCGATAACTTGGATATCGCCACGGGCTAAGGCTGGCTTGAACATATTAGAAGCATCCAACGACCCCGACGCACCGCCTGCACCCACAATGGTATGAAGTTCATCAATGAACAAAATCACATCGGGTGATTTTTCTAATTCATTCATGACTGCTTTCATCCGCTCCTCGAATTGCCCACGATATTTTGTACCAGCTACCAACGAAGCCAAGTCGAGCGTAACCACACGCTTTCCGAACAATACACGAGAAACTTTTTTCTGAACAATCCGCAAGGCTAAACCTTCGGCAATGGCAGTTTTACCAACTCCAGGTTCACCAATCAAGATGGGGTTATTTTTCTTTCTACGAGAAAGTATTTGGGCTACTCGCTCAATTTCTTTCTCACGACCCACGATAGGGTCAAGTTTTCCAGATTCAGCGACTTTCGTGAGGTCTCTTCCGAAATTATCTAACACAGGTGTTTTAGACTTTTCCGCATTTTTGTTCGTAGTAGAACCACTGTTTCCAGCATTGCCACCACCCGCAAACATTCTTGCATCATCATCGTTATCATCGGTGTCCGATGGTCCCGATTTGATATTGGGATTTGATTGATATTCGACCATATCTTTTATTAATTCATAATGTATCTGGAATTTCTCAAGAATTTGTTTGGCAAGGTTATCTTCATCTCTGAGAATTGCCATTAATAAATGTTCCGTTCCGACAAGGTTAGTTTTAAAAATTCGTGCCTCTAAATAAGTTACTCGAAGCACTTTTTCGCATTGGCGTGATAAAGGAATGTCTTGCTTATTTTTGATGGTATAAGACGAACGTACCGTACTCCGAGTTGCCTGTTCAATGGTTACTCGCAAGTCGTCGAGGGTTGTACCGCACTTTTGGATAAGGTCAAGGGCAATACCCTCTCCTTCTCGAATCATTCCCAAAATAAGGTGTTCTGTACCTATATAATCATGACCAAGCCTAATTGCCTCCTCACGGGCGAGTGAGATAACCTCTTTGACTCTATTTGAAAATTTTGCCTCCATTTTGGTTTGTGATTAGTGATTTGTGAATAGAGATTGGTTGTAATCTTTGTTTACGAAATCACTTTTGTATTGCATCATTTTAAAATCTTATTTGTGTAGCATTTGCTCTATTTTTCAATAAATCTAAATAAAAATTTATTATCAGAGAATCTACCTTATATGTTATTTTCCTTGGTGGATCAATACCAGTTACAGCCTTAATAGCATACATTCATGATTGATAAGTATTTTTTCCATAGAACTTTAAACTGCGAGATATACCTTCTGCATCTTTCATGCTTCTTTTTTTAAGGTAATCATTATATGAGGTATCTCGATTTTTGATAATGAAATGATAAGCTATCAAAACTGAATCTTTATTATGAGATTCTAACATCTTAATCATTTCGTATTTAGTAGGTTTTGGTACATAAAAAAAGTAGAAGTTTACAAACTTAAATATCAAGAAGCAAAAAGATAAAACATACAGAATATATTTCAAAACCTTCATCTTAACACTTATTTATAACAATTTCTCAATTTGTACTCTCAAACTTTTTAGTATTCTGAATATGTCAAATATTTCATCATCAACGCAAGAAAAATCGTTACTGATAGCATATTTATTGCCTTCCAATACCATAAAATACCAGTTTCTTCCGATGATATATGAACCATATATTGGTTTCTGATTATCGTTGATTTTCTGAGCTACCAACATGGCAATTAGTGTTTGTCCTCTTGGGTCACCGTATGGGTCTGTTCCTCTTTTGTATTCATTCATACAAAAATAAGGCATTCGAGGACTTCTAAAACCAGTAGCAATCATACCATCAACTTTCCCAGATAAATCGTAATCTCCAATAATAGTTGAAAGTTCTCTTTCTAAAAAATATGCAAATTTTTTATTGTCAATTTCTGAGGCAACTATAATTGGACTAATAATTTTATTTTCAAGTTCAAATTCATTCCAGTCATCACCGCCATGTTCAACATAATTATTTTGAAGTTTTTTCAGATTATACTCTTCAAATTGATTAGGTTGATATTCATAAGAAAGCAATTCTTCAAGAACAGGCAATTTAGAAACCTGAACCACATCAAAGGTTCTTTCAACATCTTCTAACTTCCAATCTCTAAAATTACTATTTTTCATTACACTCATTTTTATCTTTTAACCCTAATTCTAATTTTTTTGTTCAAATATGACTGATTGTTGCAAAATCCTCAAAGCCTGATTTCCCTGACAAAAAAGTAAATCGAGAATAGAGAGATTTGGCTCAAATTTACTGCCAAAGTTAGGGTTGATAAAGGTTATTCTCGGCAAATGATGTTTTGGGATGAATCAGCCCTCTCAAATCATTTTCAACTGTTTTTTCGTAATTTTTAGTAAATATAATGTTTTTTTCAAGACGAAGAAGTTTCAGACAAATTGTCAGCAATTCATGGTTTAAATCGAACAAAAAGTCAGGTTTTTTATCAAATACTTTTTTAAAATATTCTCCATAATATTCAAAAAAAGGTGATTTTCCGTAGGCTGAATAGATAGCACCCCAGTGACGACGTGTCCAATCTTGATGATAATCAATCTGTAAATCTTTTATAATAACCTTTTTGTTTCCATTTTTTACGGGTACAGTTAGTGCATCTATTTTATTGGTTGTCTGAATTATACAACGATTTCGGTAACTTTGCTTTTCAAAATATTCGTTTACTTCAAGCGTGATGGTTTCGTGTGGTAAAATCGCACAGAAATATTCAAGACTGGGTAAATATTGTAAATCAATTATCATTTATTCAATTTGAAAATGGGTTAATTTGAAAATTTGAAAACGCTTGTAGGCAATCATGACCTTAAGCACAGCTCAACTTTTTATTTAAAAGACTCATACATTGAATTTTCAAATTGATACATTTTCAAACTTTCAAATCAAAGAAATGCTATTTTTCAAATACTTTTCAAAGTTACCTTTTTTTATACTTTATGGTATTTCAGATTTTGCCTTTTTTATTATCTACCGAGTGGTGGGTTATCGAAAAAAGGTAGTTTTTGAGAATTTATGTCATTCATTTCCCGAAAAATCGGAAGGTGAAATCACTCAAATTGCCAAAGGTTTTTATCAACACATTGCCGACCTTTTCATTGAATTTTTGAAAGGTTACAGCATCAGTAAAGAGGAAATTCAAAAAAGAGTTCAAATTGTCAATTTGGAGGTAGTAAAAAATTATACCGACCAGCAACAATCTGTCATCATCGTTACGGGACACATCGGGAATTGGGAGTGGCTACTCCATCCGATTAACTTAACGGGTATTCCGATGGATATTGTGTATCAGAAGCTAAGTAGTCCACTTTTTGATAGATTAACCCTTTTTATCAGAAGCCGCTTTACAATAACCCCACTCATAGAAAAAGACGATACCCTTCGTAAGACCATCGAAAGAAAAGATATAACAAGGGCTTTAGTGATGGGGTCAGACCAATCGCCAACCAATTGGAAAACGGCTTATTGGACAAATTTCTTAAACCAAGATTCTGGTTTTTTTACGGGTACTGAACGCATCGCACGGAAGTTTGATTATCCAGTGATTTTCAGTGAAATGCGAAGGATTAGACGAGGATACTACGAAATAGAATTTACAGAGATAGCCAAACCAGATTATAAAGATTTGCCAGCGGGTGAAATCACTGAGAAATTTGTGAGAATTTTAGAGCAATCTATTCATAAACATCCTGCTGATTATTTGTGGTCTCACCGAAGATGGAAACATAAACGTAATGAAGAGGATAAAATTCAGACCAATTTTAGGGAATTACGTTCTTAGTCTAACATTCCTACACCCTGACGAATTATATCAAAATCATCGTTCGTGGCATCTACAATGGTTGAAGGAACATTTTTACCATATCCACCATCAATCACGATATCTACGAGATGTTGGAATTTTTCAAAAATCAATTCTGGGTCAGTTGGGTAATCCAGCACATCATCATCATCGTGAATAGACGTGGTAATGATAGGATTGCCTAACTCCTGCACAATAAGACGTGGAATATAATTATCGGGAATCCGAATACCCACCGTTTTTTTACTTTGAGATAACACTTTAGGCACTTTATTATTACCATCCAACACAAAAGTGAAGGGACCGGGCAAAAGGCGTTTCATCAATTTGAAAGCCGCCGTTGAGACTTTGGCGTAATCAGCGATGTGGCTTAAATCGTTGCAGATAAATGAAAAATTATTTTTATTGGGCTTGATACCTTTTATTTGACAAATTTTTTCCACTGCTCGAGTATTATGAATATCACAGCCCATACCATACACAGTATCAGTAGGATACACAATAATTCCACCATTACGTAAGCACGAAACAATTTGTTCGATTTTACGCATATCCGTTCCTTTTTCGTATAATTTAATGAATTCAGCCATTAGTATCTTGTTTTAAAATTTATCAATCGTCTCAAAGTCATTACGCTAACATACAAAAAATTAATTGGGATTTTAAAAAAGATTATAAATTGGGCTACACGACTCTTCCAATTATGTTTATTGAGTTTCTTCATTAATTGTAAAGCCTGTTCTCCTGCTTGATAATTCTCTGTCAAAGCACATCGGAGTAAATCCATTCTCAACCTCACCGCCAAAGCTTCATGTTCTTTTTCTGTTTTATTTAATAAGTAGGCTTTTTGGCAAATTTTTACAGAAGATTGAATCAATATGCTATTTTTCATGATTGATTTTGTAGAATGCGACCCCCTTAAAACACGTTGTTGAGCAAGTATTTGTGGCACATATCCAAATTCACATATTCTGGCTGAACGTATCCAAAAATCAAGGTCTTCGTAAGAAAGAGTTTCATCATATCCTCCTAACTGTTCTAACAAGCTACGTCTCATCATCATTGAACAAGGCATTACATAGGCTTTCCCTCTTAAAATACTTTCATATACATCACCGATTGGGGGTTCTAATTGATAACTATCTTTAATATTTTTCAGAAAATTTGATTCCTCATCAATAAAATCAGCATCCGCAAAGACTACTCCAATCTTATCTGAGCTTTCAAATAGTTTTACCTGCTCTTCTACCCGATTAGGCAACATCACATCATCAGTAGATAAGTCGATGAGGTATTTGCCTTTTGAAATTTTAAACGCTCGATTGAATGCTTTACAATTCCCGATATTTTTTTCGTTAAAAATTACTTGAACAGATGGATGATTCTTCACAAATGTCGATATTTTTTCTCGACTACCATCTGTACTAAAATCATCCACAATAATTAACTCAATATTAGGATAAGTCTGGTTTACAACCGATTGCAAGGCTTCTATTACGTACTTTTCATGATTATAACAAAGTGCTACAATAGATACAAGGGGATTTTCTGAAAACATTTTAGAGACTATTTTAGAAAATTATATTTTTTGGCACGGTGTTGGCTAAAGATTACATATAAGAAAATGAACGACATTTTAGTCTTCATTGATTTTTATGGGTTAGGGTTATCAGAAAGTCATTCTTTTGTAAAGGATGACTTTTTTATTTGGCTGTTTTCAAGGCTTTTAACTTGCTTTCATCAATGCTGGCATTTATTTCAAAGCCCAAAATTAAGATTAAAGCAATTAAATATAACCAAACCATTAATGCTATAAATGTGCCTATCGCTCCGTAAAGGCGGTTGTACGAAGCAAAATTCGACAAATAAAACGAAAATAAATTCGTAATCAGAATTGTAAGAATAGATGCTGTAATTGAACCCGCATTCACAAATTTCCAACGCTTATGAATAGCTGGGGCGATGTAGAAAATTACCGATATGGTGACGAAAAAAACGAGAAAAATCACTAAATACGTGATTATCTGAATAAAATAAAACGTTATATCACGGGTTAATAAGCCTTCTTCGAACAAGAAATCAACCGCAATCCTCCCGATAATTAATACTACGATAGCAATTACTAACACAAAAGTTAATAAAAAATTCAATAAAATAGCAATGAATCGAGCTTTAATAAAACCCCGTTTTTCAGCTGTTTTATTGGTCATATTGAAGGCTCGCATGAGTGCCATCATACCACTTGTGGAAGCATAAAGGGCAAAAAAGAATCCGAATGAAAGCACACCGCCTCGGGGTTTACTTACAATTTCAGTAATGGTTGTTTTGGCTTCAACGAAAAGCCCTTCGGGCATTACCTCGGCTAATAATCCGATAATTCGTTGGTCGAGGTGAGTAACGGGAACGTAAGGAATCAGCGAGAACAAAAATATGATGGTAGGAAAGATGGCTAAAGTAAAATTATAAGCGACGGCAGCAGCCCTGACATCAATGTCAAACTGAATGATTTTATTAAACAAAATTACCAATACTTGATACACCGTAGCGGAGGTATTTTGTAAATGGAGCTTCTGTAAAAATAATTTAAAAAGGCGGTATAATCTGATATTTTTTAGTTTTTGAAGCATTTTAAGCAACCTCTTTGCTTTCAAAGTATGGTTTTAATTTGGTCAATATTTCGGTAGGGGCAGTTACTAATCGATTATTTTCCATTTTTACAAATACCAACGTAGTTTCACCAATATTTACCAACACACTACTACTATTGATGATTTCATAATGAAACACGATTCTGACCGCTGGCATATCCTTGATAGTCGTTCTGATAGTCAATAAATCATCGTAAAGTGCTGGTAATACATATCGTGACTTATTCTCATAAACGGGCATCATCACCCCAGAGTCTTCCATTGCTTTGTAACTAAATCCTAAATTTCGGAGGGCTTCTACCCTTCCTATTTCATACAATCGAGCGTAATTCCCATAATAAACATAGCCCATCTGGTCGGTGTCTGCGTAGCGTACTCGGTATGAGGTTTCGTGCGTGTACATTCTTTCGATTTTCGTTATTCGATGTTCGGTTTTGTTTTTCGATGTCCGAGGTTCTCTTTTTGATGTTCAGAAAATATTTATTCCGTAATTCAAATCCGAACATCAGACATCGAAAAAACTACTTCATTATCTTCAATTTGTTCAACGCTTCTTGGTAAATGCGGGCATTATTGAGGTGGTCTGGATAAGTTACGGCAAAATTATGATACCCTGAGAAATCTTCTTTGGCACAGAAATACATATAATCGTGCTTTTCGTAATTCAATACAGCATCAATAGAAGCTAAATCTGGCAAATTTATCGGACCAGGTGGTAATCCTGTTACCCGATACGTGTTATAAGGTGAATTAATTTGTAATTGGGCTTTGGTAACTCTTTTGATAGAAAAATCTTGATGAGCAAAAATAACGGTGGGGTCAGCACCGAGCGGCATATTGGCTTTCAAACGATTCATATATACGCCCGCCACTCGTGGTTTTTCATCGGCTTTTTTCGTTTCAGCCTCCACGATTGATGCCATTATTTGAGCTTTTATGGGGTCTAAACCTATTTCTGCAGCTTTTCTTTTGCGTTCTTCCGTCCAAAACTTATCGTACCAAGTTTTCATTGTTTCCAATAATTTATCAGGGGTTGTATTCCAGAAAACTTCATAAGTATTGGGCAAAAACATACACATAAATGTTTCGTTGGTGAAACCGTACTTTTTGGCAGTGGCGGTATCTTCTAATACTTTTGCCAAAGCGGTAGAGTCAAACTCAAATTTATTACCAATTTTATGAATCAAATCTTTCTT
>JALONS010000294.1 GCA_025454855.1 Arcicella sp. | reverse complement strand
AAGGCAATACCCAGATAATCAATTTTAATTTGAGCTTTTTTCTCTCCCTCACCTTCTTTTCTTTCGATGTAAAGGAAAGTGAGAATGGTGGCAATGATACAGATGGGGATATTCACGTAGAACACTTGTGACCAATCGTATTTATCTAAAATATAACCTCCTAAAACAGGACCTAAGGTAGGTCCTAAAACAATACCCATCCCGAACAATCCAGACGCTACGCCTCTATCTTTGGGTTCAAAGGCATCAAATAAAATAGCTTGTGAAGTTGATAACAAAGCTCCTCCGCCAATTCCTTGAATGAAACGCCAAAGAACCAATTCCCACAAACTATTAGAAGCTCCGCAGAAATAAGAAGCAATGCCGAAAAGTACCATCGACCCCAAATAATAGGTTTTTCGCCCAAAATATTCTCCCAAGAAACCCGTCATGGGAATAATAATTACATTAGCAATGGCATAAGAAGTAATAACCCAAGCCACATCTTCAATAGTAGCCCCCAACGAACCCGCCATTTGGTTTAATGCCACATTGACAATGGTTGTATCCAGCAACTCCATGATTGCCGCCGACACCGTTGTAATAACGATTATGTACTTAGCCAGACCTGATTTAGCAGCCATTTTGTTTTGATTTTAATAAGGTAAAAATTTTACTACTCAATAATTGATAGTTACCTACAAGATGACTATTTCAAACGTACTGAAACCTCTAAAGAAAGTCCCGCCCTTAAAATATCTTTATGTTTAGCTAAATCTTCAATCTCAATTTTCACGGGTACACGCTGCGTTACTTTTACAAAATTTCCTGCGGCGTTATCTGGGGGCAATAAAGATGTTTTCGCTCCCGTCGATTCAGAAATAGAAACGATTTTCCCTTTCAGCGTACGGTCGGGGTAGGCATCTAATGTCAGTTCGGCTTCATCGCCAATTTTTAGATTTTTCACTTGTGTCTCTTTGAAATTAGCTACTACCCAAAAATTACTATCTTTCACTACCGTCATTAAAGGTTGTCCTGCCTGAATAAACTGACCTACTTCAATACTTTTCTTACCAATTCTACCCGATGTCGGAGCGTAAACTTTGGCGTAAGTCAATTTTAATTTTTGTTGTTCAATTTTTACTTTCTTTACTCCCAAAACTGCCTCCGCTTTGTGCAAAGCTGCCTGTAAAATGGGCAGTCTTGATTTTGTGGTTGTTATATCTTCCAAACTTGCCTCGTACTGAGCCGCTAAAATTTCGTAATTGGCTTTACTATCATCTGCTTGCTTGCGAGTAACGGCATTTTCAGATAATAAATTAGCGTCACGTTCGGCATCTTTTTTAGATTTTTCTCTGCGTAATAAATTAGCTTTCAAGTTGGCATTGGCTGAATTTATCGTAACATTCAAATTATTAATATTTGCTTTTGCGTTCTCAATATCGGTTTGAGCCTGTAAATAGTCCGCTTTTAACTCTTCTAAGACTAACTGTGCTTCATCGGTATCAATTTCAGCCAATAATTCATCCTTTTTTACTACATCATAATCTTTTACATTCAAGGCTTTTACATAGCCTGCCATTCTTGGAAGTACGGGTACAAAATAGGTTTCTACTTGGGCATTATCCGTATCTTCATGCGTTTTAGCATACTGATATTTTTGGTACCCATAATATGCTCCTACACCCAAAATAATGAAAATGATTATGCGGGGAATATACTTTTTAATTGAGTTCTGATTTTCCATCTGTCTATGTATTTGCAATTGATTTGATTCGTGTAGGCTTTGACGATTCTGAAAATTTTCTTCCTACTTTACATTGTCAAATAATTATATTTAGTAAACGTTATTGACGATGCAAAAGTAAACTAAGTTTACTATATTAGTCAAGTATATTGACAATTATTTTTTTTATTCTATATTTGTAAGAAATTTCTAATAAAAAATAGTATGGAAAGCGATAAAATCGAGGAAATAAGGCAGTTTAAGAGCAATAAAGGACGTTTATTAGGACGACTCCTCAATAAGTCATACCGATTTATGAGCGAGATTGCTTACGATTTTTTGTGTCAAAAAGGTTATCCTGACTTCCGAGTGAGCCATATTGTTACGTTGGTCAATATTGATTTTGAGGGTACATCAGTCAATACCTTAGCTTTTCGGGCGGGAATTAGCAAACAAGCGATGAGTAAAATTGTAAAGGAACTTACCGATGCCAAATACGTTTTTGTGGAGAAAGACCCTTCGGATGCCCGTGCGTTGGTAGTACAATTTACAGACCGAGGTTACGAAGCGTTATTGGCGTGGAAAAAATGCACTGAACACATCGACCAAGTGTTCACCAATTTATTAGGAAGCGATAAATTAGAACAAGTAAAGGATATTTTGGGCATATTGGTACAGCATTATGAAGCATATGAGCATAATTTCCACCCCGAGATTCATAATATTGAAACCGTTATTTTTTCTAAGAAATAGAATGATTTATTCGTGTATATCGTAGGGCAAGAACTCATCCACATTTGTACCGTATCGGTGGAGGTCTCGGATAATGGTTGAACTGATGGGTGCTAAATGAGGAGAAGTAATCAAAAATACGGTTTCTAAATGTTCTACTAAGTATCTATTTACTTGAGCGATGGAGTTTTCGTACTCGAAATCGGTAGTATTCCGCAAACCTCTTACCAAAAAATTAGCCCCCATACCCTTAGCAATATTGGCAGTAAGGTCATTATACGACACTACTTTCACGGGTTTTCCTTGAAAAGTACTTTCAATCCATGCAATCATTTTTTCAATCGGGAAGTACCTTGCTTTATTGGCATTATGCCCAATACCGATGATTACCTCATCAAAAACATTCAAAGCTCTCACTACTATATCTTCATGACCTTTAGTGAAAGGGTCGAACGACCCAGGGAAAAAGGCTACTTTTTTCATATTCCTATTTTTACATTGGGTAAGTATTCGTTCATCAACTCAAATTCTTCAGATTGCTCGCTGATATTACCGTACAATCTGAGAAAAATCTCATCGGGTTCAATACCCAATTCATTCATCACGAATAAGATATAATAGACTAAATCTTGTGGAGTCTTGTAAGAAAAGCGATTGCAATATTTCAAAGTGCCATTAACTGTGATAACCATTGTAAAACAGCGGTTATTGAAATATAGAAATGCCGTTTGTGCTTTACTGGATGATACCCCAAAATCAATCAATTGGCTGGTTTTATGCTTGTAACTAAGCTCTACTAAGGGATAAACCTCTGAAAACCAATTGTATAATTCTCGACTGGTACTATAAATATTAACAACGCCTAAATCTTGATGGATATTCGTATGCAATTCCTCATCAGGATTTACGTAATCTCCTTTGGCTAATTGAAGGTACTTTACTGCGTATTCTTTTTTGAATAAATCAGTGGGAATTAAGGTGAAAAACTGATTATCAATAACAATCTCAATATTATCCCATTTCAAAGATTTTAGGAAATCATGTGTTTCGTAAATAGCACGCAATGACGGTATAGTAGTAGAGTCTGAAGGGAATTCATAATTTTCAGACGATATAATTTCACCATCCGCTAAGTCAATAACCTGACAAGCGAAAGTAGTTTCTGAGACTTCGCACAAGAGTTTGTAGTGATTCAATTTTTCAATATCAAACTTTGGGCTTATCGTTTTTATAGAAGGTTCTATGTATAAATTTTTCGTGAGCAAGGCTGTATTATCATGTTTAACTACAAAAGTACGAATAATTATAGCGGAAAAACAAAAACTCCCAGTTTGTCGAGATTTACTGGGAGTTTTAATTCAAATTATAATTCCTTTTTTTGCCATTAAATCCGTCAAACACAAATTCAAATCTGGCATTACTTTAATATTTTTATCCCAATCATCAATCGTCCAAGATTTATCTTTTTCAGCTACCATTACCTTCTTAGAATTTGTGTAATACCAAATTACTTTTTCAACACCAAAATCAAGCAATTTTTGGGTTTTCTTGTGGAAATAATCGTTATCCAAAACATAATCCATATTCGCTTGCGTATCTATTTCAATCATTATTTTAGGAGGGATATTGAAATATTTATCTTCATCAATACTATCTTCTAATTGAGTTATTTCATAAATACCTATATCTCCAGATAAATTACTTCCTTGTCCAATATGAAGTCCAAATTCATTGGTTACAATTTCATAAACTTCCTCAGAAATATTTTTTAATATATAGCTAATGATAGCCATTATAATCCTTGTTTGTAATCGACTACTTCCCATTATTTCTTCAAATGTCTTTTCTTTAGTTAGAACTTCTTTAAATCCTTCATAATAAATAGGTTTTCCATCCATCACTTCGTAGATAAGATATGGAGGTATATCTTTCGCTTTAACAGGAAGTCGTTTTTTTCGTATTTGTGAGCGGGTAGCTACCATTTTTGTATAATTTAAACTTAAAAATAGATATTAGTTTCTTTAAATACAAAAACTCTCTAATAGACAGTTTTACAATAAGCCAATATAATTGAGAACGTCATAGGACTAAGATTGTATCAGTATTTTAAATACTTGTTCAATTCTCTTACTAACTCATAAACAGTCGTTACAGGATTTTGGTAGCAAGGTAAATTGTGGACTTTTGAGTTAAAAAGTTTCTCTGCTCTTTTAATCGCCTCTTCTTGTGAGCAGTTTTTCTCCTGAAGTTTTGAGTAAATCGTTTTACAAAAGCCTAATTCTTTTCCTTTTTCTTCGTAATTAATATTCCAAAACTCTCGCAGTTTTTTGTAGTAAAAGGTACGGTGATTTTGTTGGTCTGTGTAGGTAAAATGAAGATAAAACCATAATTCAAAACAATCATTGGAATAAGCTACTTTAAATTTCTTGGTTTCTTGACATTGTTTGATAGCACTATTAAAGTCATTTCGTTGATTCTCTTGGTCTGTATAATTTATATCCATGTCGAACACACACCAAATTTCATCATAATTATCTTCTTTGGCTAACTTTGTAGCTTTTTTTACTAATGCCAACTTTGTCAAACCTGTTGGTTCAGCCTTAACGGTTGCTGTCAAAATAGGGAAACTTTTAAAATAAATTTCTTCGGTCTGTCCTTCGCAAACAATCAAGAATTTCTTAGCAATATTTCTACTCCCGATGGCAGATTTTGAAAGGCTGGTTTTTCTATTCCAACCTGCCGATTGGTTAGTTTTTTTGATTGGTTTCAATGACATAAGTTATTTAGAAAAAACGTGTTCAAAGTTACCAACAAATGGAATAGCTCCATACCGACCATCTAAATAGTCTTTTTCAAAAGAAGCATCATTTCTTACGCCTTTAAATTCAACTAAATCATACAAATGACTTGCTCCAAATTTATCTTTTTCTACAAAAGCTATCTGGTCACGACGTAACAACTTAGAATCCAG
>JALONS010000293.1 GCA_025454855.1 Arcicella sp. | reverse complement strand
ATATGAAAGAGCAAACACTACCACCAATTACGGAACAGATAACGTTCCCATCAATTCGGGTGTAATTATGAGTGGGAATGAATATCCAACGAATGACCCATTGGTTCAACGGTTGATAGTTTTAGATTTTTTCAAGAATGAATTTTCAGATGAAGAACGTCAAAATTTCCAAAAATTAAAAGAACTAAACGGCAAAGGTATTACCTCAGTATTAGGACAGATATTACAATTTAGAAACGAGATTGAATCTGAATTTGAGAATATTTTTGCTCATGAAGTTAAATGTTTTGCCAAAATTATCAGAGACAAAAATATAACTTCCACAGAGAGAATGCTCCAGAGCTACTCCATGATTTTAACCGTTTACCAAATCATATCTCCGCTACTGCCAATCCCAATTAAGTATGATGAATTGAATGGTTTTTTGACTGAAAAAATCAAAAATCATAGTGAAAGAAGAAGTGTGCAAGGCGATGTACAATCATTTTGGGATTCTGTTTTGGTCATGGCTCGAAAAGGCAAAATTCATGATGGTATTGACTTTAAAATCAAACAAGAAAATGAAATTGCTATCAAGTTTAGTTATGTCTATCAGAGTTATTTGGAACATCATCAGACCATCTATCGAAAGCAGGGATTAGACGCATCAACATTGATAGAAAAATTAAAAGGTTGGCATGGCTTTATCAGGCACGATAGTAATTGTCGTTTTAAAGATGGCAACACAAGTGCTTATATCTTCAAGTATGACCAGTGTAATATCGACCTACATCATGTTATCAATGACCGTCATACCTAAGTATGTTTCCTACACAATCCTACACCGTCCTACACAATTTAAGCTGTTTCCTACATTTTTTCTTTAGCATCACAGATACACTATTTTTTAAAAATTTCATATAATTATCTTAAAATCAAGTATTTACATAAAATATTTTATTTTAAAAAGTTAAAAGTATAAAATTCAAAAAAATATAACCTACACTTCCTACAATGATTATTTGATATTTAAGTATCTAATACTCAATATTTTATAAAAAATATCATTGTAGGAAACTTGTAGGATTGTGTAGGATTATGTAGGACGGTGTAGGTTTGTAGGACGAAAAATATAGGTATCTCTATATATCGGAAAAATGAATATTTTTTTCAAAGCGTAATTTGTTGTAAATCAATTAGTTAAATAAAAAATAAATAAATACTACCATTAAAATACAGTAATTTATAAAAACTATGGAAAGCAATAAAATAATCCCCAAACGTCGTATATGGCTTTATCCTGAAGATATAATGACAATCAATAATGTAAGCAGAAGCTCTGCCTATGAAATAATCAAGAAAATTAAATTTGAGTTTGACATAGCTGATACCGTGAAAAGCAAAGTTCCAACTAACAAGTTCATCCAATACACAGGACTAACGCATGAAGAAATTGATTTTGCTCTTCAAAACGACAACTGGCAATAAGTCCGTCGATTCCGTGTATTCCAAAATGATAATATTTTTCTCGGCAATTTGCCAAGAAAAATATTCTTATGGCAGAAATTAAAATAGGTGAGCCTTTTTACGCTCCCAAGACGGTCGTAGCGTACCAATTGGACGACATCACGGCAACAGAGACCTTTTATCAAGGGCAAAAAATAGGAGTAGTCAGAGCAATAGATAATGGAGTAGTAACATTCTTAGAATCGGTTGATGACGGTTGGGGAAATGAAAAGAACGTTGAGTATTTTGTATATCTACTTGATTTGGACGATGTGGTTGTAGTACCCACAGAAAAGAAAAAAACACAACCGAAAGTATCAGTCCCGAAGAAAGGCTCAAGCAAAACCACCGTTGATGACATCGTTGATATTTTCAAGAATCTACCCCAAAATCTACCCAAAAATGAGGGAACGACTAACAACCGTAAAACTCCTCCATTTATGCCACCCGAACCAGAGGAAGATAAAATTTTAGGTTTAAAACCAGCTGTATTTTATTCTATTTTGTCATTTTTCGGAGCTTTAATTTTGGTTTTAATTTTTTGGGGATTTGCTTCTCCTAAGCCTCAGCCAACACCCCAAGCCCAACCTTTAAGCGGAGTTTTTGATGATGACAGCATCGTCATTCCCAAAAGTAAAATAGTAATCGTGTAACCTTAAATACATGACTTAATCAGTTGTGTATTTAAGGTTTTTATGTTTAAAAACTTAAATTGAAATAATTATGGCAAAGCCTATCACTTTTAGACCTGTTGCAGAGGTACAAGAACTCTTTAATCAATATTCAGATGACCCTGATTTCGACAGAACGGATTTCATTAACCGTTGCATTAAAAACCGTTCTCACACTTGGGAACAATTAGAAAAAAAGGACGACGTTTTGCGTCAGTCCACTGAAAATTACAAATCTCTTTCATCCATGTATCATAGACACATGGATGAAAGAAACGCTAAAATTTCTGCCGCTGAGACTGAAATAAAAGATTTAAAAAATGAACTTTCATTATCTAATAGTGAGATAACCAAACTAAAAGAGGAGTTGTCATCAGCTAAGAGCGATGTTTCCATCAATAATGATTTATCTGAGAAATTAGAAGAATTAACAGAGGAGAATAAAGAACTAATGATTGAAAACAAGAGGTTGTTGCGTGAAATAGGGAGTTATGAAACAGAAGAATTGCGAGAGATTCACGGTTTACTTTACGGAAACCATATACGAATACAAGGAGACCCCTCACGTAAAGAATTCTTAATAATGAATATGCACGATTTAGTCGAAGCGTTGGTTTATCAATGTAGTCTGGAAATCAACAATAATTGATTAAAGAGAAAAAGAAACCCCCATCGGTAACGGTGGGGGTTTTTTATTGTATTACAGTCGGAAATCCAAAATTGACGAAGTATTACGGTTGTTTACAAGAGGTAATACACTTTGTAATTATTTATTCATAACTCGTTACGGCTGTAATACGCTCTGTAATCACTTCGAGACAATCTATTACAACTGTATTACACTCTGTAATCACTTCGAGACAATTCGTTACGGCTGTATCATTTTGAGAGAATCCGTTACAGATGTATTACGCTTTGTATTTTCGTAGTTACCTCCCTAAAATTCTTAATAAATGAATAAGAAATTTACACGGTTCTTGATTGGTCAAGAAACTGTTTTCCAAATTGTTCCAATTACTTTGGAACAGTTTGGAAAAGTGTTCCAACAAAAAACCCTTCATACATTGCGTATGAAGGGTTTTTTGTATTAATTGCTCCCCCTCCTGGGCTCGAACCAGGGACCCCATGATTAACAGTCATGTGCTCTAACCGGCTGAGCTAAGGAGGATTGTTAATCGTGATGCAAAATTACGCTTTTGTGGGTTATTGTGCAAATGATTTTTTGAAAAATATTGAAAGAATCTCAAAAACGTTTGATTTTCAGAAATTTATGGTTTGAAAAAAATTAGGTCATGGGTACATAAACTACCTTTTTTGTCTCGAAAAATTCCTCCATGAAATGGTCTGATAATTCGTAGGTTTTGGTCTTTTTACCAAATTCTTTTAACTCTTCTTTTAAATCACCTCCTTTCAAGTACAAAATCCCATTTTTGAGCTTATTGTAATTGTTAATATTGATTTTGTCTTTTACCCAACCATAAAAAGGTAGCAGACGAGTTACGGCTCTGCTCACGATAAAATCGAACTCACCTTCCACTTGCTCTGCTCTGATTTGCTCCGCTCTGACGTTTTCTAAACCTAATGCTTTGGCTACTTCTTGTACTACTTTAATTTTTTTACCAATGCTATCTACTAAATAGAATTGACAATTGGGATATAGAATTGCCAGAGGTATTCCGGGGAAACCTCCGCCTGTTCCTACGTCTAAAATTTCTGTAAAGTCCTTGAAATCAACAATTTTTGCTATTCCGAGCGAATGTAAAATGTGTTTTTCGTACAGATTCTCAATGTCTGTTCTTGAAATCACATTAATCTGAGCATTCCAGTAGGCATACAAGTCTCCTAAATTGGCAAATTGTTGTCTCTGTTTTTCGCTCAGATTAGGAAAATACTTTTCTATAACGGTTGAATTATTCATGGTGATGAATTTGAATATTGATTAATTAGCACCTACACATCAAAATCGGATGTATATACTTACCGCCACCTCATTTTTCTTTTTCTGGGTATGAGATTATTAGTTCCCATAATCAGAAAATACAAAGTAAAGATAGCATCCCAAAAGGGTAATGTGATGATTTCGAGGGTTTTATCTAAATGATTATTTGCCTTAGCGAAAACTACCCATTGGGCAATCATCCTAAGTAAAAACACACCCAAAACCCAAAAAATGAGTGGTTTATGAAAACAAAGAGGAATCAAAATCAAAAAGCATAACCAACTGAAAATCTGAGTGGCTGCCAGTCCTCCTAAAATAGCTTTATTATGAAATCTGTAATGTTTACTAACGGATAGATGTCTCCTTTTCTGACGATACCACGATTGCCAATCATTTTTGGGTATTGAATACATAAAAGTATCAGGATTGGTACAGATAGTAGTATTTTCGCTATTCGCTACATCATTCATAAACAAGTCATCGTCTCCTCCTACAATATTGGTATGCTTGGCAAAGCCTTTATTTTTTAGAAAAACAGATTTTCGATACAGTAAATTTCTTCCTACACCCATATAAGGGCTTCCCACAATGGCAAATGACAAATATTGAACAGCGGTAACAAAAGTTTCGTAACGAATAAAATTATTCAAAAAGCCTTTTTGTTGAAAATAGGGAGAAAAGCCCAAAACGATGTCTTTGTTGGGAGTCAGAGACGATACCATTCCACGAATCCAGCGGGAACTTTGTGGGCGGCAGTCAGCATCTGTTAAGAGTAAATGGTTATACTTTGCGGATTTAATTCCTAAAGTGAGAGCATATTTTTTAGAGGATAAATGGTATGGCGTTTCTTGGACTCTTATGAATCTAACTTTTTGATATTCAGAACATTCACTTAGCAGAAAGTCAAACGTGCCATCCCAAGAGCGGTCGTCCACGATGATAACTTCAAAAATAGGGTAATCCTGATTATTTAGTAATGGGATAAGTTCTTTGAGGTTTTCTAATTCATTCCAAGCACACACGATGACAGATACTCCCTCTACTGGCGTGGCACTCTTTTCAGGGGTAGAAAAAGATGACAATTTGGCAAAAACAAACAGAATAAAATACAGTTGGAATGCAACCGATAAAATAAATATACAGGATAAAAATGTTACCAAAGTAGTATAAATCAGGGAGTTAATAAAATCGGAGTGCAAAGATACGTTATTCGTGCATAGAGAAAAGAGAAGAGAGAAGAGTTTTTATGAATATGTTGTAATTTTGTATTGACTTTCGGCATTCGGTAGTCAGCAACAGGCAGAAATTAATGTAAGTAGCAATTACTTTACATATAAAACCGATTTGGGTTTGGAAAAGAGAAGTAATATTAAGCTAATGATTTTTAGCAATTTACTTATTCGCTTGTTCGCAAATCGCTTTTCGCTTGGTACATATATTATTTCTGATAATTGTTAATTGATAACTGTTCACTGATAAAATGACTTTCGATATACAAACTAAAGACCCCAACTCAAAAGCAAGAACGGGACTCATCACAACTGACCACGGACAAATTCAAACACCTATTTTCATGCCAGTTGGCACGGCGGGTTCTGTAAAAGCAGTACATCAACGTGAACTCAAGAATGATATTAACGCACAAATTATCTTAGGAAACACCTACCATTTGTACCTACGCCCTGGTTTAGAAATTATAGAAAAAGCGGGTGGATTACATAAATTTAATGGTTGGGATAGACCCATTCTCACGGATTCAGGAGGGTATCAAGTATATTCATTGGCAGGAACGGGGCGAAAAATTAAAGAAGAAGGTGTTACGTTTAAATCCCACATTGATGGCTCAACCCATTTTTTTACGCCCGAAGGTGTAATGGATATTCAGAGAACCATCGGGGCAGACATTATCATGGCTTTTGATGAATGTACGCCTTATCCCTGTGAGTATGGTTACGCCCGAGAATCAATGGAAATGACCCACCGTTGGCTAAAAAGATGTTGTGAACATTTTGATAACACTCAGCCTAAATACGGATATAGTCAAACTTTATTCCCAATTGTACAAGGCAGTGTTTACAAAGATTTAAGAGTAAAATCTGCCGAGGTAATTGCCAGTTTCGAGCGGGAAGGAAATGCCATTGGTGGTTTGTCGGTAGGCGAACCCGCCGAAATGATGTACGAAATGACTGATATGGTAACGGATATTCTCCCTCAAAACAAACCTCGATATTTAATGGGTGTTGGTACGCCCGCTAATATTTTAGAAGGAATTGGCTTGGGGATTGATATGTTCGACTGCGTAATGCCTACCCGTAATGCCCGTAATGGAATGTTATTCACCACCGAAGGAACTATCAATATGAAAAATGAAAAATGGAAAGATGATTTTTCGCCTATTGATGCCGGCTTAGACTGTTACGCCAGTAATTTTTACAACAAAGCGTATGTGAGGCATCTACTGAAAGCAGATGAAATGTTGGGAGCGATGATTTGTAGTGTACACAATTTGGCATTTTATCTATGGTTGGTACAACAAGCACGAGAACAAATTCAAGCGGGAACTTTTAAAGTCTGGAAAGACAAAATGGTGATAAAATTAATGCAACGTTTATAACCATGCAATAAATAGCTTTAGGATAAAACCAAGATTTATCACTACTTTTGCACATTATTTTAACGAATATAATCATTAAGAAAATAAATTCTGAATAATGACCAATTTTCAAAAAATCTATTTCTTCAAGAAACTTCATCATTTCTCACGACTTACAATACTCCTATTCTTGTCGTTATTTACCCTGACTGTTATAGCCCAAAAAGCCAAAGTTGATGATTTGAGCGATGACCAAATTAAAGAATTTTTGCAGAAAGCTCAAGCAAGTGGCATGAGTGAAGCTCAAATAGAGAAAGCTGCTTTGATGCAAGGATATACGCCTGCTGATGTGGCTAAAATGCGAGACAGGCTCAATAATGTGATGAAAGATAAAGGTAAAACTGCCAATGAAACAGACGTTAGTAAAACCCGTAAGGCTATAAAAGCAGAGATTTATGCTTCTGACACAACTCAGATGGACAGCTTGAAAGCAAAGATAAAGAAATTGAATGTTTTTGGGATGCAAATGTTTACTTCGGGGAGTATGTCGTTTGAACCCGATTTGAAAATAGCCACTCCACGCAACTATCAATTAGGACCAGACGATGAACTAAACATTGATATTTTTGGTAACGCCTTAGATAATTACAAAGTAAAAGTAAGTACAGAAGGTACTATCAGAATCCTAAACCTGAGTCCAATTTATGTAAATGGTCTAACGATTGAAGCGGCATCAGAGCGAATAGTAGGACGTTTGAGACAATTGTATCAAGGTATCAATATGCCAGGTAGTGGTGTATCAGCTCAAATTACACTCGGAAATATCAGAAGTATAAAAGTTACTATCACGGGTGAAGCCATGAAACCTGGTACTTATACGGTTTCATCTTTGGCAACAGTATTCAACGCTCTGTATGCTGCTGGTGGTCCATCAGAAAATGGGTCTTTTCGGAATATTAAAGTAATAAGAGACAATAAAATTATTAGAGTTCTTGACCTATATGATTTTCTATTAAGAGCAGACCAAAAAGATAATATCCGCCTTCAAGACCAAGATATTATCAGAATTGCCGACTACGAAACCAGAGTAGAAGTACACGGAGAAGTAAAACGTCCGATGATTTTTGAAGTAGAGAAGAATGAAACGCTAAAAGACGTTTTACGTTTTGCTGGAGGCTTCACCGATAAGGCTTACACTTACACCATAGGATTAAAGCGTAATACCGCAAAAGAATTAAAATTGTTAAATATCTCTCAGGAAGAAATAGGGAGTTTTATACCCCAGAGAGGCGATAAATATACAGTAGGCACAATTTTAGAAAGATTTGAAAATAGGGTAGTCATTAAGGGAGCCGTTTTCAGAGAAGGAGAATATGCTATTGAATCAGGCACTTCAACAGTAAAGCAATTGATAAAAAAAGCCGAAGGTCTCAAAGAAGATGCTTTCATGAACCGAGCAACCATCAACCGTCAAAAAGAAGATAATGACCCCACCGTTATTGCATTTGATTTAGGGAAATTAATGAGAGATGAAATAGAGGATATATCTTTGAAGAGAGAGGATATTATTGTGATTAAAAGTATAAAATCTTTAAGAGAAAATAGAATTGTTTATATTGAAGGGGAAGTGAATAAACAAGGTAAGTATGATTATGTAGAAGGCATAGAAGGCATGACGGTGGCTGATTTAATAGTATTAGCAAATGGTTTTACGGATGCAGCCAGTAATTCAAAAATTGAATTATCACGTAGAGTGAAAGATGATACTACAGGTTTAAAAAGTGACCAAAATGTTAGAATCATAACTTTTAATATTGATAAAAACCTAAAGATTAGCACTGAAGATGCTAAAACCATTCTTAACCCATTTGATAGAATTTATGTTCGGAAATCACCAAGATATGAAGCACAAAAGGCAGTGTTTGTTGAGGGAGAGGTTTTATTTCCGGGAGCTTATACCATTAAGGATAAAGAACAAAGAATAACAGATTTAATAAATTTGGCAGGAGGTTTAAAAAATGGAGCATTTCCTAAAGGTGCAACTTTCAGCAGAGATACTTCTAAATTAGCCATAGACTTATCTTTAATTTTGAAAAAACCTGATGTTAAAGAAAACTTACTTTTGTTAGATGGAGATAAGTTAGTTATTCCACGAGAATTAGAAACAGTGAAACTAACAGGGGAATTACTAAATCCTATATCGGTAGCTTATCGGGAAGGTCTGAGTGTTAGGGATTACATTGCACAAGCTGGCGGGTTTACAGAAAAGGCATCTAAAAGAAGGGTTTTTGTAAGATATGCCAATGGTTTTTCAGATAGAACCAGAACATTTTGGCTTTTTACAACCTATCCCAAAGTAGAGCAA
>JALONS010000292.1 GCA_025454855.1 Arcicella sp. | reverse complement strand
CTGTGGGTAAAGAGAAATGATTGAGCTTAGTTATTAGTATATTTCTTCTAATTAATATAAACTTTCAAAGAAAAATGCAAAAACTATTTACAAAGGAACCCTTGTTGGTGGCAGTTATTTTTTTTCGTTAATATATTCGTCTGTAAAATGTTGTTTATGTTTCGGTTTTGAAAATTTGTCAGCATTATATTCATTTGAGTTTCCTTTTGGAATTGAAAGCGAAGTCCAATTTTCGTTACACATTAATTTTCCAATAAACACAATTTGTCCAATGTGATATGGATAATGTGCAAGTTGTCTATTTATTGCCTCTGTTATTGTATGTCCTTGATTTCGTATAAAAATTTCTTTTGCTAAATCTTTTTCTGTCAATGAATTTATTGCGTTAAATAAGCAAGTCCAACCTTCATTCCATTTTTCCAAAAGTTCAGTTCTGTCTGCAATATCGTTGTCAAATTCAGCGTCTCTTTGTCGCCATTCTTTTTCTCCGTCTGTTGTTAAAAAATCTGTCCAACGAGAAAGCATATTTCCCCATAAATGTTTAACAATTGTCGCAATGCTATTGCTTTCTTCATTTAATTGTCTAAAAAGTTGTTCGTCTGTTAGTTGCGAAAATGTTTTCTCACCAAGCATTTTGTAGTACTCAAATTGTTTTTTCGCACTGTCTAAAAAGTCGTTTGTCATATCATTTCAAATGTTGTTAATTTTCTGACTGTTCGGGTTTTTATAATTGCCACCAACGGCCGGGTATTGGTGAAGGCAGGGCTTTGAAAAACGTCAGTTTAGCCTTAGCACAAATGTACATTAGAAATCCAAATGTTGAATTTAGCCCTGTCAGCCATGCTTTTGCCAATACCATGTTGTGTGCTGGCATTTTTTTATGTTGTCAAAGTTTGTATAAAAGTTCTCATTAAGTTTATAGATTCGTCAAGTTGCTCAAAAGTATATCTTGAATTATTTGTATTTTCTGGATGATGAATTTGATGTCTTATGTATTCGGTCAAAATAATTTGCTCAACCCGAATTGTTCCATCTCTCATTTGCTTGTTATAGTTTATTGTTGGCTTTCCAATTTTATACTCATTAAGTTGTCCTTCTAACTCAATATATCCATAAAGCTCGTTATGATATTCTTCTGATACTTCTGAAAATGCTAAAAAGTTAACTTCATTTAATGATGGATAAGGTAAATGATTAGGCAGAACATTGTTAATTTGTTTGATGTTACTCTGTGAAGTTATGAGTCTTAAATGTTCAAACTTTAATTCTTTTACTAACGAAGCACTATGTGTCGTAATAATTATCTGTGTCTGTGGCGTTGTTGAAAGTGTCAGAAAAGCATTAATAAGTTTTTTTTGATGGTCTGTGTGTTGAGAAGTTTCGGGCTCTTCAATTGCATAAATAATGCTTGGTATATTCTCTGCAATTTTTCTTCTTTCAGCTTCTGCTCTAAAAAAGTTAAGTAAAATTAACCGTTTTACCCCACTTCCTCTTTTGTTGATTGGAATGTCTTCGTCACTTGATATTGATACGCTTTTAAATACATCTGTCCATTTTAAACTGTTGGCTTGTGGAATTACTGGATTTAAACTATTTGCAATTTCAGGATTCATTTCTCTTACTTTTTCTAATGTTCTGTCTGAAACTTCTTTTAGTTTATTTTCAACTTCTAATGCTATTTCATTAAATTTTTGTTGTAATGCACTTTCACTTAAAATTTGTTTAACAGCTTCTTTTAAAGGGTCTTGAACTTCACTGTCTCCATCACTATTTTTTCTGTCAGATTGAAATAGTGAATAGAGAGGTAAATAATTTTGCAATTTGTCCCATATTGATTTTGTTTCTCCTTTGGTTACATCTATTTCTATTTCCGATAATTGCAAATCAGAACTAAAATGTGTCCAAATTGCTGAACGCATTACTGCATTTATCGTTTGGTTAGTGCAAGTAATGGCGTTATCTCTAATTATTTTTTGATAATCAGTATTTTTCTTTTGCAACAAGTCTTTACAATTTTCATTTGTTGGATGATTAGCTTTTACAAAAACTTTTTCTTTACCTGCATTTGGGTATTTTTTAATTATTTCAAGCTGGTTATTTGAATTCAATAAATATTCAGCTTGTAATGTTGTTTCGTTAGTTGCGTCAATAACAATATTTGTAGGCAATTCTTCAAAACAGATTGAAATAACTATTTCACTATCCCCTTCTTCTAAACCTTGTTTATTTATATCATCTTTATCAAGTTTAATAACACCCTTGCTATCATTGAAAAAAATATCTAACGCTTCTAAAACAGTTGATTTTCCAATATCATTTTTTCCCACAAATGCTGTCAGGTCGCCAAATTCAATTTGGACTTCTTCTTTATAGCTTCGGAAATTTTTTATCTTAATTTTCTTTATCTTCATAAAGTGTCTGTTAAATTTTGTAGGGTATCATTATGCTTGCACACAACTCATAAATAGACGCAATTTTTAGTTAATGTTGCACTATTCTAAATAGTTTATTTTTAAATTTTTAAAACACTGCACTACTATTGCGTCAATACAACTTTGTATTACACAAAATATATGAGAATATTGATATACATAGCACTCATCAAGTTTAATGTTTTTTGCCATTGACTCCTGTAACAAACATACCCATTTCCCTCCAAATCCCCAAACCGATTTATCAAACGGTAAAATCCTTTATTCCTAACCATTTCTTACCTAATTTTGAGTATAGCCATTCATCAATTGCCTTTTGAACCAGAAAGCATAAAACGATAAGATAGTGAAAAATAAAGTATTAAAAATCCACCCTAACGATAATGTCATTGTTGCCCTGTCGGATTTATCTAAAGGCGAAACCGTTGAATTAGACGGTCAATCCTATACGCTTACGGAAGATATTGCCGCTAAACACAAATTTGCGATGTACGATTTTGAGGTGGGTGCGGAGATAAAAATGTATGACGTATTGGTGGGGAAGGCTCAATTTCCTATTGCTAAAGGGGCGAGCATCAACACATTCAATGTAAAACACGCTGTCAATAATTTTGAACTACGTGAAAACCACACCGACTGGCAAGCTCCTGATTTATCCAAATTTACAGGACGTACTTTCAATGGTTTTCATCGTGCCGATGGCAAGGTAGGTACGGCAAATTATTGGTTGGTGATTCCCTTGGTTTTTTGCGAAAATCGTAATATCGAAGTATTGCGTGAAGCCCTCGTGGATGATTTGGGATACGCCCGTAAACACGCCTATCAAAACCAAACGCACGATTTGATTTCGTTGTACAAAGCAGGCAAAACCATTGAGGAAATCTTATCAGCCGATTTACAGAGTCAGCATACCGAAACCCAAAAACAACGCCTTTTCCCGAATGTTGATGGGGTTAAATTCCTCCTCCACGATGGTGGTTGCGGAGGTACTCGGCAAGACTCTACCGCACTTTGTGGATTATTGGCAGGCTATATTACGCATCCCAACTGTGCGGGGGCAACGGTTTTGAGTTTGGGTTGTCAGAATGCACAAGTGGGTGAATTAAAAGCCGAAATTGCCAAAAGAGACGCTAATTTTCAGAAACCACTCTATATTTTGGAACAACAGAATATTGGTACGGAATCAGAAATGATGGCTTTGGCACTGAAACAAACCTTTGCGGGATTGATGCAAGCTAATCAGAATACACGTCAGCCCGCTCCACTCAGTAAACTGACGATTGGCTTGGAATGTGGTGGTTCAGATGGTTTTTCGGGTATTTCTGCCAATCCCGCTATTGGTTATACGTCAGACTTATTAGTGGGTTTGGGTGGTACGGTTATCCTTGCCGAATTTCCAGAATTATGCGGGGTAGAACAAGAACTAACCGACCGCTGTGTAAGTCGGGATGATGCCGCCTTATTTAGTCATTTAGTAAAAACTTATAACGACCGTGCCAAAGCCGTAGGCTCTGGTTTTGATATGAACCCATCCCCCGGAAATATCAAAGACGGGTTGATTACGGATGCTATTAAGTCGGCAGGAGCGGCTAAAAAAGGTGGTACTTCACCCGTAACATCAGTGATTGACTACCCCGAACCAGTTACCAAAGCAGGACTTTGCCTTTTGTGTACTCCGGGGAATGATGTAGAATCAACCACTGCCGAAGTGGGTTCTGGAGCCAATTTAGTGCTTTTCACTACGGGTTTGGGTACACCCACGGGCAATCCAATCACGCCAGTCGTAAAGATTGCTACCAATACAAAATTGTTCAATAAAATGTCGGATATTATTGACATCAACACAGGAACAATCATTGAAGGAGAGGAGAGCATCGAACAAGCGGGCGAGCGTATTTTGGAATATGCCATCAAAGTAGCCAGTGGCGAAATAGAAATATGTGCCGTAAGAAACGGTCAAGATGATTTTATCCCTTGGAAAAGAGGCGTTTCATTGTAGATTTTTCGATGTTTGATGTTCGGTTCTCGATGTTCGAGGTTCGACTTTAGATGTTCGGTTCTTGATATTCGAGGTTCGACTTTAGATGTTCGGTTCTTGATATTCGAGGTTCGACTTTAGATGTTTGGTATAAAATCGAACATCAAATAACAAACATCGAACATCGAATAACAAATATCAAACATCAAACATCAAACATCAAACATCGAATAATAGATATCGAAAATTAAGAATATCAAACATATTCAATCAAATCCCAGAGATTACCGTACAAATCTTTAAAAACCGCTACTGTGCCGTACATTTCTTTTGAAGGATTTCGTACAAAATTTACTCCTCGCTCTCTGAATTTATCATAATCTCTTTGAAAATTATCGGTTTCTAAAAATAAGAAAACTCTACCTCCTGTCTGATTTCCGACGTATTTTTGTTGTTCTTCGCTGGCAGCTTTGGCTAACAACAAGGCACAATCATCACTCCCATCGGGGCTAACAATAACCCAACGCTTCGTTTCTGTCAAGGCAGTATCTTCCATTAACACAAAATCTAATTTTTCGGTATAAAATCGGATAGCTTCATCGTAGTCTTGTACTACAATAGCAATATGTTTTATTTTTCTTCTCATTAAAATTATTCCTTGTTATTTTGTCAAATTGTCTCTTTTAATAATTTTCAAAATGCTAATTTAAGATTTAAACGCCTCCGAAAGAGTAAAAATAAACTTTTGTGTCCTTTAATGAACAATAGATAATTATTCTCGTCATCTTTTCAGAACAGGGTTTGTTCTGGCAACGGTGTCATAACGCTGACAACTTGGTATTTGTATCGTTTAAATCGAACTGTAAGTTTTTGATTTTTAGATTCTTGTACAAAACCGTTATCTAAATTACACATCCGAAATAAGATAAGTATTCAGCAAGCATAAATTATTTACGATTAATCCGAGTGGTTCGCCACTGCGATTAAGATTTACGAATAAATTATTGATAATCAGATAAATAATCGTAAATCGAATCATTCATAATTCTTAAATAATTGTGTCTTTGTACTTAAATCACGGATTGAAACGCTTAAAATATTCCAATAGCTGATTAAAAATGAAACCATTTCTCAACGAAGATTTTTTGTTACAAACCTCTACTGCCAGCAAACTCTATCATGATTTTGCCAAAGATATGCCTATCATTGATTATCATAATCATTTACCTCCCGACCAAATAGCCAATGATAAACGCTTCGAGAATTTAACCCAAATTTGGCTTTACGGAGACCATTACAAATGGCGGGCAATGCGTGCCAATGGTGTAAATGAAAGTTACTGTACGGGCAATAAGTCGGATTTTGAAAAATTTGAAAAATGGGCTGAAACCGTTCCCTACACCATGCGAAATCCATTGTACCACTGGACGCACTTGGAATTACAACGCTATTTTGATGAATATGAAACCCTTAGCCCCAAAAATGCCAAACGCATTTATGAGGAGTGTTCGGCAAAAATTCAAACGGCTGATTTTTCGGTAAAAAGTTTATTAACTAAAATGAATGTACAAGTAGCTTGTACTACCGATGACCCCACTGATTCTTTGGAACATCATTTAACCATTGCTAAAGATGAAAATTTTGGCACGAAGGTTTTACCCACTTTTCGCCCCGATAAGTACATTCTGATTGAAAATGAGAATTTCTTTTCATACGTGCAGAAATTGGCTTCAGTGGCAGACGTTGAGATAAATTCCTACGCTGAATTGTTGAAAGCACTCCGCAAGAGAGCCGATTTTTTTGCTTCGTTGGGTGGGCGTTTGGCAGACCACGGATTAGAACAAATTTACGCCGTTGATTTCAGCGAAGAACAGGCGGAAAAAGTTTTTCAAAAAGCATTAGCTCAACAAAAAATCTCGGCGGAAGAAGCACTCATTTATAAATCAGCGGTACTTCATGCTTTGGGGGTTATGTACCACGATTTAGGCTGGACGCAGCAATTTCACTTAGGTGCTTTGCGTAACAATAACATACGTGCCATGCGTGAATTAGGACCCGATACGGGTTGGGATTCCATCGGGGATTGGTCGCAAGCACAGGCATTATCTAAATTCTTAGGACGCTTGGATGAATACAATCAATTAGCTCAAACAATAATTTACAACCTCAATCCAAGAGATAATGAATTGATGGCTACCATGATTGGTAATTTCAACGATGGGTCGATGGCGGGTAAAATTCAGTTTGGGTCGGGTTGGTGGTTTTTAGACCAAAAAGACGGCATGGAACGCCAAATGAACGCCTTGTCGAACATGGGATTATTGAGTCGTTTTGTGGGAATGCTTACTGATTCAAGGAGTTTCTTATCTTTTCCAAGACATGAATATTTCAGAAGAATTCTTTGTAATTTGTTGGGAAATGAAATAGAGAACGGTGAACTACCCAATGATATTGAATGGATAGGAAAGATGGTTCAGAACATCTGTTATTACAATACCAAAGAATATTTTAAATTTTAAATAGCGATAAATGATGGGTCAGGGATTCTGCGTATTTACGGAAGTCGTCCTTCAAAAGGTTGAGAACCAGATACGCCATGTATTTTCAAAATAAGTATAATGAAATACTCATCGCCCATTGCTTATCGCTCATAACTCAAAACTCATGCAAACCACAATTAGTAAATATCGCTGGACGATTTGTAGTCTGGTTTTCTTTGCAACAACCGTCAATTATCTTGATAGACAGGTGATTAGCTTGTTAAAATCTGTTTTATCAAAAGATTTACACTGGGACGACGGAGACTACGCCAACATAGAAATTACTTTCAAAATTTTCTATTCATTTGGCTTACTCATTGCGGGCGGTTTAGTAGATAAATTGGGTTCTAAAAAAGGGTACGCTTGGGCAACTGGACTTTGGAGTTTAGCCGCCATCGGACACGCTTTTGCTTCTTCAGCCTTCGGTTTTATGGTGGCACGGGCAGGTTTAGGGCTTACCGAAGCAGGTAATTTTCCCGCTGCGATTAAATCCACCGCTGAGTGGTTTCCTAAAAAAGAAAGAGCCTTAGCAACGGGTATTTTCAACTCAGGTACGAACATCGGAGCCATCATTGCTCCCCTCACTGTACCCCTCATTGCGGTTCATTGGGGTTGGCAGTGGGCTTTTATCATTACAGGGTTGATTGGCTTTATTTGGTTGGTGCTGTGGCAGATGTATTATACTTCGCCCAAAGACTCTAAAAAACTGAGCAAAGAAGAATACGATTATATTCATTCTGATAGCGACGAAGTAGTACAAGTAGAAGAAGAAAAAGTGCCGTGGTTGAAGCTATTGGGCTTCCGTCAGACGTGGGCATTTGCCATTGGAAAATTCCTGACCGACCCCGTTTGGTGGTTTTATCTCTTTTGGTTGCCCGATTTCTTGCAGAGCGAATACCAACTAACATTGATTCAGATTTCCTTCCCCGTGGCGGTGGTGTATATCATTTCAACCATCGGTAGCGTAGGCGGAGGTTACTTACCGATGGCATTAATCAACAAAAATATGCCTGTTTTCAAAGCTCGTAAAACTTCTATGTTGATTTTTGCTCTATTTGTCTTGCCCGTAATTTTCTCGCAAGTGGCAGGTAAAGTAAATATGTGGTTAGCTGTTTTGGTGATTGGTATTGCGGCGGCGGCTCATCAGGCTTGGAGTGCCAATATTTTCACAACGGTTTCGGATATGTTTCCCAAAAAAGCCACAGGGTCAGTAGTGGGTATTGGTGGTATGGCTGGCGGACTTGGCGGTATTCTGCTAACGTGGGCAGTACAAAAAAATATGTTTGTGTACTACCGAAGCATCAACCAAATTGAAACGGCATATTACATCATGTTTGCTATCTGTGCGGGTTCGTATTTGTTAGCG
>JALONS010000291.1 GCA_025454855.1 Arcicella sp. | reverse complement strand
AGGGGCTAAGAAAAAATAATTTCACTCACAAGTTATTACTAATCAGTAAATTAAGTCATTTTCGTGGGAAGTTTGCCCCAAATTTAAGTGAATCGCCAATATGCAAACCAAAATAAGGGTTATTAAGAAGATTGTAATTAAGGACATCCCATGATAAAGAGTAGTTTTTATACAATTGTCCTGCAAAAGAACTGGATGCTATTTCAAATTCTAATTTGGAACGATAATCTTCAATTGTGGTGATATAAGGTTCATCTTTCAGGGCTGGAATATTTGCCATAGCAAAACGATACTTTATTAACAGGCTATTTTGTTTTTTCTGGTCGTTCTCGCTGATTGTTAATGGAATATCACTTTGAATCGTTACGTCATAATTATATGAACGAGGGTGAGTAATTCTAATTTCACTCCATAAAACGGGTATTTGATATTGAAAATTCCAAGTGGGAAAATCTTGATAATATGATTTTAAAGTATAGCTAATTTCAATGATAGAACCTTCTCTAATTTGGGGAAGGGCGAAGGTATATTTATTGTTACCACTTTCATTTTTTTGAATAAATACATCTTTCTTATTCAGAGGATACAATTTAATTAACCCGTTTTCCAAATTGTAAGTAGTAGCTTTAAAATCATCCACTTCCTCTACTCGTCGAGCATTTCGTGGAGCATAGTAATCAATGTACTTCGGTATTTGCTCGTAACCAGATTTCTTAAATATTTTCATTCTTAAATGGCGAGTATATTCATTAGGCACATCAGATTCATAACTGTTATATGTTCCATAATCACAGAGTATTACGGCACTAACAGAAGAGTCTTTTTCGTAGAATTGCATCTGTAAGTCCTTTAAGGAAATATCGCCAAAAGTAATGGGAGGTGGAACTTTTTGAGATAAAGTAGAGAAAAAACTAAGGTTTAAAAAAAGGATAATGAGTAACTTCATAAAATTAATCTGTATGGAAAATATCACACTTTGTAATATACAAAATTATAGATGCTTGTTTTTAGTTTGTGTGTTCGGGAATGAAATGTTTGCACTACTTAATTTAAAAATGCCAAGCAAATCACTTCTTAGATGGTGAACTTGGCGTGTGTAATCGCACCTATTAATGATGGAGAATAACCATCACCGTTAGCACATGACTATCGTTTTATTTACTACTGTTTAAAAATCAAAAGTTACGATAACTATAAAATATTAGAAACCATTTCCCTTTTATTTTCTTAAATTTTCGTTCCACAATATACCCAGAATCAACCATATATATTTTTTCTAAAATAGTAGAATCTTTATTTCGTTTTATGTCTTTTTTATATTCTTCTATCCAGTCTTTTTTATCGACTCTTAGATAATCTTTTTCAAGAGTAGTCAAAGAACTCCAATCTTTCTTTTTCCAGAAATATGCAGGATTCTTATTTCCTAAATCCTCATCATATTCATCAGAATTAAAACCCTTTAAAGGAAAAACAACTCTTGAAACTTGAAATAAACTGTCACTATAAAATCTTTTATAAAAGTCCTCAAAAGATTCTTCTGTAATAGGTTTTTCATCTTTATATATATAATTTTTCTTTGTGTCTGCTGTACAATTTATATACATTACAGGACAAAAAAATATAATTAAAAGTATCATTCTAAATGAATGAGAAAAGTAAAAATGATAAAATGTTATTATAATCATTTTAATCTTCACTTATTCGGATAAATTTTGGGTAGCCACAAAACTATTTAAGTCATTAAGAAAAGTAGTTACATCGAAATCCTTAATCTTTTTTGATGTAAGAATACCTGTAAGAACTCTCTGAAATTCAATGAGAATATATCTTACTCTCTCGCTATCTTCTGCATTTTTATAACGCTCAAAATCTAATTTATACTCAAAGCCAAGTTTAGCTTTTTCCTTAACTATTCTGGCTCTACGAATAGGATGCAAGGATTCAAATTTATTAGAAACACATATAATTATAGTTGAAATGTGTTTAATAGATTCACCATAATTCTTATTGTGGAAAAAAATATTTAATTCATCTTCAAATTTAACTGTCTCAAAATTAGAAATTTCATAGGAAGACTCACTTGTGATAAAAAAGGTCATAACAAATAATATGGTATAATATCAAATATTTTTAAGTTTTTCCAAGTCACTAAAAAATAATTCTCTATCAAAATCAATATTTTTTTTTGTTATTTCCTTTGATTTGAGAATTTGAAAAGAATCAAAAATTTCTAAAACTAATCTTTCTTTCAAATCTTTATCTTTCAAAGTTTTATACAAAGAATAATTTAGCTTTAAGTCATATTCAAAATTTTTAGACAAACTGTATTTAACCCCATCTTTTATATATTCTGTATGTTCTTTTTTATATTTGGTTTTTCTTACTTTAAAAAAATGGTCATATTCAGGAGCAACACAAATTACTCCGACATGAATTTCATGCAAATCTTCACCATAAAATTTACCTTTAAACAATAAATTAGTATTATCTCTTAAAGAATTTAATACTGAGTTGAATTCTTCACTAACTCCACCAATTTGTGCGTAACCAATTTCCATAATTGTTATCTAAAAACTTTACTACCAGGTGGTAATGTTCCATGATTAAAGAAATATCCATAAATCAAATATTTCTCAAAAATTTTAATCTCAACTTGATTCGGATAAATTTTGAGTAGCTATAAAACTATTTAAGTCATTAAGAAAAGTAATTACATCGAAATCCTTAATCTTTTTTGATATAAGAATATCTGTAAGAACTCTCTGAAATTCAATGAGAATATATCTTACTCTCTCATTTTCCTCTATATTTCTATATTTTTCAAAGTCTAATTTATATTCAAACTCTAAAGCAGGCTCTTTCCTTAATAGCTTTGGGGGACGAATAACCATAAATTCATCATAAACCTTTGAAACACAAACAAAACCTGAGTATATTTTCCGAATTGAAAAGCCATATTGTTTATCAGAAAAAAATAAATTCATCTTATCCTCCAAATCATTTAATTTGTATGGAAATGAGATTCCATCAGAAATTTGAGCAGTTATAAATATTTCCATAATTATCTATTATTATTATTAATTTTTTTATCTAAAAATCTTATTCCCAGGTGGTAATGAACCATGATTAAAAAAATATCCATAAATCATATACTTCTCCATTATCTTTATTTGTACTTGATTTCCCCAATAAAACTCTTTAAATATTACTCCACCTGGAATCATTGTATTTAACTCAAAATTAGAATAGCGACCTTGACCATTTATTGTCTCTCCATACTTCCAAATATCACCTGCATTTAATTGTACAGGAACTCCTCTAACATCTATGTATGTACCTGCTTTTCTAACTCTTAGTTCATAAACTGCCCCGTTGTTCGGAAGTGTTTTAACTGCTATTCTATCAATTTCTCTTGCCATTTTTTGAATCATTTCCGATGTTGCAAAAGCATAAATACCAACACCAATGGTAGCAGCCCCCATTATGATTTCTCCAGCAGGAGTTGGTTCTACAAGAGCTGCCCCCCAACCCGCAGCAAGTACATCGGAAAAGTTTTTATTTTCATTCTTAGTACCAATTAATCGTCTACCCCCATTGTAAGATGATGGACTTTGTGTATTTACTTTTGGCTTATCACCCTCCGTACTACCCTCTCCTTCAGCATTCAGGTATGCACCACTAAGTGAAACTGCCCCCGTATTACTTTGACTCGTTGAAGTACTGTAACCGTTAGAAAATTCAACATTCGTTCGTTCATACTCCTGATTTTTAACTTCTTCTGATTCCATCCCATCGGGGTCAATAAACCGTATTGGATTATTATTGCCGTAGGTGTAAGGGCTAAATCGTCTTGATGTTTCCGCCAATGGGTCAATGGTGATAAATCTGAGTACTAAGTTATCATAAAACCCTGCTCCAAAATCCGTCTAACCCGTTTCAAATTGCGTCTCACGATTGATAAATCATAAAAGCCAAGTTTACCACGCTTTGAACATGGCAAACTTGGCTCGGACAAACACTGATTGTCGTTTATCTACACTACGAGGTCTTCGACTTAGTGGAGCGAGAGAGAATACTATTTTAATAACTCGTTTTTAGCTGCTTGCAAAGCCTCAATAAAAACATCTAAATAGAGGTTTGTCTTAATCCTTTCTTCAAAAAACTCAACTCTCATTCTATCGACACCTTCCTCTTTTTGCACTAATGCAATCTCTTCATTATCTATCCATATATAGGCTACAAGCTCCTCATAGTCTATTGGACTACCTATTATTATTCTAAATCTTTTTTCCATATTACCAAACTATATTTTTTGAATGTACCTTTTAATTAACAACCACAATTTTATGAATATACGTAGTGATAACCAATCCTTTATCCTTTTTTGAAAAGCATGACTAAAGCATTAAAGATAACCCTGAAAGGATAATTAATTTTAATTGGATTAAAGTGTCATATTTATCTACTTGTTTAGTTCAATAGATTTTCTCCTCATATCTAAACTGTCGAACTTGTCCAAGTTATGAAGATTTAAGGTATCAAGATAATAATTCCCTTCTTTATCTTTCTTATATGGATAAATTTTATAACCAAGAGAATCCAAAGAATTAATTTCTTTTTCAGTCATTCTTAAAGTTTTTCTACTCTCACACCCAAGAGTAAAAACATTTAAGACTATTATCAATAGCAATGCTTTTAATTTCATATTATTTGTATTTTTCTATTATTTTTTTATAAATTCCTGATTTAGCTTGCTGTTGCGTTACTCCGATTAAGAAATACTTATACTCTGTACTGGCTTGATTATAGACACTAATCGGTAAATAATAATTTCCAGTATATTGTACATAACCCTTTTCATGACCCACATATGTAGATTGATTTATATTCTTATACAAACCTTTATAATCTCTTGATTCAACATAGTCTTTGTCTTGGAATATCGGATGACTATCCCCAAACAAATCTATCAAATTACCAATACCACCATCATCAACTTGTCTCGAAGGGGCGTAAACAGTCATTAACCAAAAAATTTGATTATCCTTACCCAAATCCATTGTAATTGTTTTTCCACCTTTTTTAAATTCACCTCCTAAGAAGTTATCGCTTGCTTTTCCATTTCCATAAATAATCAAGTTAGTATTCTGAGCATCCCAAAGTGATTTTTTAAGGTTATTTGCATAATTCTTTAATTTTTTAAAGTTGAAAGAAAAATAGTTAGAAATCTGATTTTTAGATTTATCATCTTTAGAGCTATTCACTACTGGCTTATCATCTCCTTTGGTAGTTCCCGAGAAATTACCACTTCCATCATCACCCACGTAACCATTAAAAGTAACTGAACCATCAATACTTTTAGATGACATCCCATCGGGGTCAATAAACCGTATTGGATTATTATTACCATAGGTATAAGGACTAAATCGTCTTGATGTTTCCGCCAATGGGTCAATGGTGATAAA
>JALONS010000474.1 GCA_025454855.1 Arcicella sp. | reverse complement strand
GTTTCTAACACAAAATCTTGTTTTACCCAAACGCCATTTTTTCCCTGACCCGTCACTTCGGGTAATACTTTTATTAAATTTCCTTCAAATTCTAAAGCCATTGTTATAATTTATTTATTGTATGAATTTTTCTTTTATTTTAACTTATTGATAACTAATATATTAACAAATTATCATTCTCTGAGTCACTGTTAGGTTTTGCGAATCAGGTTTTTTTCTCTAATTTTGCAATATCCCAATGGCGATGTGGTGGAATTGGTAGACACGCTACTTTGAGGTGGTAGTGGGAGCAATCCTGTAGGAGTTCGAGTCTCCTCATCGTCACAAAAGCCTTTTCAATGAATATTGGAAGGGCTTATTTATTTTACAAAATCCAGTTCTGGTGGTTTTTCATAAAGTAGTGCTTTATCAACTTTGTGTATAATAGATGCCAAATCTTCTGGATTATTCACAAAATCAAGTTGATTAACTTCTAACGTCAGCAACTTCCCATCCTTATAATTTTCCGTAAATTCTTCGTAATGGTCGTTTAAATCTGCCAGATATTTTTCTGAAATATTTGCCTCAAAATCCCGTCCTCTTCGTTTGATTTGCGTGATTAATTTAGGTAAATCTGCTTTCAAATAAATGGTTAAATCAGGGGCTTTCACCGAACGCATCATTAAATCAAAAATTCCCCGATAGGTTGCATAATCATTTGCCGACATGATACCCGACTTGTATAAATTCATCGCAAAAATATACGCATCTTCGTAAATGGTTCGGTCTTGAATAATTCTGCGGTTAGATTTTTGAATTTGCAGTACTTGCTCATATCTACTTTTTAGAAAATACATTTGTAGATGAAAAGCCCAACGAGGCATATCTTCATAGAAAGGAGGTAAATACGGGTTTCCATCAACTGCTTCGTATAAAACTTCCCAGCCAAAATGTTCGGCTAACTTTGTAGCAAGGGTTGTTTTGCCAGCCCCAATATTTCCCGTAATAGCAATGTGCATAAGATAGTGATTATGAATTTGTTTATAGATTGAGCATTGAAAAATGAGAGGTCTTTTCCATTTGGTTTTTGCAAATTTCCGTAAAAAATATGGAAGAAATATGGTCATAATTGATAAATTTTTTAAAAAAGCTGATAATCAGAGAATTAGTATCTATTGAGTAATATCATTTTTTTTTTTTTAAAAAAGCTGATAATCAGAGAATTAGTATCTATTGAGTAATATCATTTTTTTAAAAAGGTTGCTTTCGTAACTTTGTGGTTTAAAATTATTCATTTTATTTCTCACTCTGTAACTCATGTTGAAGATGAAGCCATACAGCGTAATACTTTATTACAATTATACGCCCATAGAAGATGCGGAGGCGTACCGTGAAAAACATCACCTTTTTTGTTTAGAAAACAATTTATTAGGTAGAATTATCGTAGCCCCCGAAGGGCTGAATGGAACCGTGTCGGGCTTAGCAAAAGACTGTCAGCGTTATATGCAATGGTTGGAAAATGACCCTATTTTTGCGGGTACAAATTTCGATTTTAAAGTTGAAGAACACGAAAAGCACGCATTTGCCAAACTCCATGTACGTCTAAAAGAAGAAATTGTCAATTCTGATTTGCCCGTAAACCCAAGAGAGAAGACAGGGAAACATCTTGAACCAGCTGATTTTAAAGAAATGTACAAAAATGACCCTGATGTTGTTTTGGTAGATATGCGGTCAAATTATGAACATTCGGTAGGAAAGTTTAAAGGAGCAATCACTTTTGATATGGAGACACTCCGTGAATTACCCGACCATATTCAAGAAATTGCTCATTTGAAGGATAAAAAAATTATCACTTATTGTACGGGTGGTATCAAATGCGAAAAAGCATCCGCTTATTTGTTAGACCAAGGCTTTGAGAATGTGTACCAGTTGCACGGAGGAATCATAAAATACGGATTAGAAGAAGGGGGTGAAGACTTTGAAGGTAAATGTTATGTTTTTGATAACCGAGTTACTACCGAAGTCAATAGTGTCAATCCAGTAGTTATTTCTCAATGTCATATTTGTGGAACAAATTCTGACCACATGGTGAATTGTGCCAACCCCGAATGCAATGAACATTTGGCGATTTGCCCAACGTGCTTAAAAGAAATGGACGGAGCTTGTTCAGACGAATGTAAAACGCATCCGAGAAAACGTCCTTATAACCCAGAGGGCTATTACTCAAAACAGTCGGATAATTACACTGCTGAATTTGGTTTTAAAAGTCGTCAAAAAACGAAAGTTGAGGTGGCTTTTTAAGTATCTTCAAAGAATTAGCACTTGCAAAGGTTTAAATGTCTTTGCAAGTGTTTTTTACAGCTTATTCATTTATTTTAACCCTCAACCATGCAAATAACGCCCACCGATTTAATCATTAATCCTGATGGTACAATTTATCATTTGAATTTACTGCCCGAACACATTGCTGATACTGTTATTACGGTTGGAGACCCAGACCGTGTTGCAATGGTTTCTAACTATTTT
>JALONS010000290.1 GCA_025454855.1 Arcicella sp. | reverse complement strand
GTGGCATCAACAAATGAAATTTTTGGTACTGGACTTATATATTCAAAATCCTTTTTTTCACAAGAAATCAATCCCACGAAAGATGACAGCATCAACGAAAACGCTATCATTTTATATTCTAAGTTTGATACTCGACTTCTATTGCCAAAATATTCAACATCTGGACGATTTGTTACGTTAATAAATTCTGCATAAGCTCTGATTTTCTTTGTAATAGCGTAAGATGCCGATAAATCCAATTGATAGCGGTCATCTCTCCAAGTATCGAAATCGCCCGTATTTTCGCCAATTCCCGATGGTCCGAGGCTACGGATTAATCCACCATTGTAGTTGAATGAGCCTTTCAGCGATAATTTTTTATAGTCAAATGAAAGGGCAAAGTTCCCCGTGTGCATGGCTTGCCCAGGCAATCTTACTTCTTTTCTATCAAAAGTTGAAGCCTTTGAATTAGTGTAGGTATAATTGGCATAAACGCCAATGCCCTTCAAAATACCTGGCAAGAAGGTTAGATTTGATTGTAAATTCAACTCAAAGCCATAAATTGTTGCGGCTTCACCATTTTGAGCCTGATTTATAGTGAAAGTTTCTCTGATGGGTTCAAAAGCACCAGTAGCGTCATTTCTAACAAAAACTTCTCTCTCTTCCGTAAAACTTCTATCAAAATTGAAGTCTTTGATGGTTTTCATAAAAACTCCTCCCGATATAATTCCAACGTTTTTGAAATACCTTTCAAATAACAAATCAAGATTTGTTGAGCTGGCAGGTTTCAAACTTGGATTTCCCAGAGCAATTGTCAAGTTATTAACATTCACACTTTGAACAGGAGCCAAATCAGCAAAATTAGAACGAGCGTAACTATACGTCAAAGCTCCTCTGATATTGGTCATTTCATCAATGCTATACTTTAGATGTAGGTTTGGCAAGATAAAATCAAAACTTGTTCCACCAGCAATATCACGAATAGACTGTTGTTTCACATTTCCACTTCCATCAAACTCAAAGGCACGAGAGATATAATTTACATTGGTACGTTCGTATCGAATTCCTGTCAATAACATCAATTTCTTGAAGTTAATTTTGTTCATTACATAGGCGGCAAACACATTTTCATTAGCATCGTAAAATGCTGGAATTGATTCATTTGTACTTACATTTTGGTCAAATTTCCAAAGTCCTGGATTGGACGCAATGAATGAATCAAAACCTTTGTAATTAAGCGTTGGACCAAATCTAACCCTTTTCTGTAAAAATGAATTATCTTCTCTCTCCGAAGTGTATCGAGCAAATAAACTGTTTACATTTACGGTTCCGTCATTGGCAAAATTATAACGTTTATTATCTATTTCTCTTCTGTTACTGAGGGTACGATATTTACCGCCAAACTTGATTGAACTACTATTTTCACCAATCATGTAAGGAATAGCAAAGTTAATTTTTGCAGAAAGATTGCGAGCATCAATATTTTGGTCTTGGTCGGTGTAGTTTCTGATACTACGCATCGCAAATGGGTCGTGAATGTCAGTTGTTCCGATTACATTCATAAAATCTGTTCCCCAACCGTTAAAAGTAGTAGCTTGCGGAGTACTTCTCAGATCGTAAACTCTGCCCACAAAAGCATCGTTATGAGACTTTGAGGCAAACAATAGATAATCAACCGCTACTTTGCCCAAAGAATGGTTTCCTCCAAAGGTTAGGCTGTGATTATTAACATCATTAAATCTTGGATTAATGAACCTTCGAGTCGTAGTTGCTCCATTACCAGTTGCTAAACCTGTGGTCTCATTGACCGTCCATCTGGCTACATTGAAATCAAATTGCGTTCGAGCCTCTTCATCAAAATCATATCTTCGGCTGTACATATAGTTCAAATAGATTTCTGACTTTGGGCTAAATTTATAGTCCATTGCTGCCGAAATACCCGTACGACTACGAAAATTCTCTAAATCACGTAAGCGATAATAAGTTGGCAAGACGTAGTCTTTACTATTCACTTTCGTGTAACTACTATTATAATTATACGAAACTCTATCCCTTCCAAGGTTAGAACCGAAATAACTCCCGCCAATATTTATTCCAAAACGACCATCTGGTAGATTATCAGTAGGAGCAAATCGGCGATTGATACTAAATTTTCCAATAAAACTTGCCCTCTGTACAATGTTGTTATATCCACCGCCCAACTCTGCTTTTCCTTTCCAGTTAAGATTTTTTCCTGATGGTGTTTTAAAATCAACTGTTCCGCCAATATTATCTCCGTCCATGTCGGAAGTAATAGCTTTTGTTACTTCAATAGACGATAGTTGATCAACTGGAATAATTGAAAGTTCTTCATTTCTTTGTCCATCTGTCTGAGTACCAGGTATTTGCTCACCGTTGATATTAATGGTCGTAAATGATGGTGGAGCTCCACGCATTTGCACTTCGCCACCTTCGCCACGGTCACGTTCGATATTTATTCCTGGAATACGTTGGAGGGCTTCTGCTACGTTCAAATCAGGAAAACGCCCGATTAAATCGGCAGAAATTACGTTTTTAATATTGTCAGAAGTTCTTTGTTGGTTTAGGGCTTTTTGTTGTCCTTCCAGACTTCCACGAACGACCACCTCATTCAATTCTCCTGACGACTCTTTCAACTTGATATTCAAAACGTTGTTTCCATCCATTACTTCAAAAGGCAATTCTTGCTTTTGGTAGCCTAAATAACTGACGATAAAAGTTTGTTTTCCTATTGGGACAAGGCTCATAAAAAACTCACCACGAAGGTTTGAAATACTTCCTTTGTTGGTTCCTCTTAACAGTATACTTGCTCCAGGAAGTGCCTCGCCCGTTTTTGAGTCCGTAATTTTACCATTCAGAGACCCTAAAAGGAGAGCCTTTTGGTTGTTTGGAGTAGTCGGTAAAGGCTCACTTACTGTATTGGAAATTTCAATTTTAGGAGTCTCTACCTCTTCTACGTTTGGGAATTTTTCGTTCCTTGACAGCGACTTTCGGTTTAAAATAATGTTATAGCCATTAACTTGAAAATCAATAGATAAAGGAAACAAAAGGTTTTTTAGAACCGTTGAAAGTTTCTGCTTTTTCATTTCGATACTCACCTTTTTTTCACTCCCAATTAGTTTGGAACTATACACAAACTTTACATCAGTTTGCGTACTTAATTCTTTCAGGACACTCACAATGCTTTTGTCTTTTACAACAATCGAAACTTCCTGATTTAAAATTTCCTGAGCATTAGATTTATAAGCGTAACTGACACTCATAAAAACATAAATCAAGAGCAATTGCTGGGCACTCAACCGCATAATTTTTAAAATTGCGAATTTGAAATTTGGAGAAATTTGCATAAATTAGTCTATCTTTTTGTTAATGGTATTGGCAAAAAATCCAGCCTCAATACTTTTTGAGGATTATTGAATTTTGCAGAATTCAATTCTGGAATATCGTTGATGGGTGTTGTTTGCAGACAATACCCATTTTTATTTACAACCTTTACTACTAATAACTATATGACCATCAATGGTTTGGTAGTTTGCTTCGATGGCTCGGCATAATAATGAAATTTTAGAATAAAGAGGTTCGTCCGTTAAATCTGCCGTGAACGGGCAATCTTTCAACACCTCTTCGTCATAAATTATGCTGATGCCGTAAGCCTTTTGAATTTGTTTCAAAACAATATTTGCCGAAACATCCTCAAAGTTAAAATCCAGTAATTCATTAGTGGTCAAAAGAACAGGTTTCTCAATTACACTTTTACTAAACAGTTCTTTTGATTCATCAAAATCAAGCTGCTGATTAGGCAGAATAACCACCCCATCAATTTTATTTGTTTTATTGTCTTTGATTTCTTCCTTTTTGAAAACGGTCACTTTTCCAGATTGGACAATGATTTTTACTTGACCTTTTTGTGAAGACTTTACTAAAAAACTTGTACCTATGACCTTAGTAACCAAATTTTTAGTATAAACATAAAATGGTTTTTGGGGATTCTTGGCAATCTCAAAAAAAGCATCACCTTGCAGATATACCTCACGTTTATTGCCCGTAAAATGTTTTGGGTAAGAAAGTTTTGTATTGGGTGAAAGCCTGATTGAACTTCCATCTACTAAATGAATTAAGCTGTTTTTGGAGGTAGTATTTGCAATAGTTTCGAGACCATCTATTGCTGAATTTTGTAAAAAACTACTCGAGAGGTAATAATAACTAAATATCCCCAAGCCTAAGAATAATAGAATCGAAGCTGCAAGACGAAATGGTCTAACTACCTTCCAAAAAGAAAAAACAGGAGTTTGTTCGACAAAGTGCGTATTTCGTTTTTGGATTTCAATCCACATACGGGTTTTGAGTGATTCCCATTCGGAATTACTTTCTGGAATTTTCGCCTCATTACCAATTAGGTCGTACCAATGCTCTACAAGAAGCCTTTCTGAATGTGTGCATTTCCCTTCTAAATATTTTCCCAAAATGGTTTCAAATGATTGCTGATTCATTTTATTTTCTTTTTTTATTAAAGTCAAAAAAATGAATACCATCCCTAAAAGAAAATAATTAATCTTAAAAAAATACAGCAAAAATCTTTTTATTGACAAAAAAATCTTCTTAAAGTTATATTTTAATTAAGGTAGTCTCGGAGTTGTAATCGAAGGAATTTGAGTGCCTGGGTGATATGATACTCAACAGATTTCTCAGAAATATCAAGTTCAGAAGCAATCTCTTTGTGAGATTTTTCTTCAAAACGGCTTAGGTGAAATATAACTTGCGTTTTGTCTGGAAGTAGAGAGACTGCTTTTTTAATGGCAGATTGAAGAGCCTCAGCGGTCATTGATTCATGAAGGTTACTGGCAATTTCTAAACCTTCAGAATCAATAAGATTTGTATCTTTGATTTTTGCTTTTAAATAATTAATGATTAAGTATTTAAGTGCAACGAATAAATAATTTTCAAGATTATTGATGACAACATTTCTTCTTTTCTCCCAAAGACTGGTAAATAATTCTTGAACAATTTCCTCAGCTGCTTCTTTATGATTTGTCTTGAAAATAGCCATTCTGAGAAGTTTTTCCCAGTATCTTTCATAGATTTCATCAAAAGCAATAGAACCTTTTTCTGTGCTTAAAAGGGAGATTAATTCGTCATCTGAAAAAACGAGGATTTGCATGAAATTTGGTTGTGTATAAGATTTGAGAAAATCTTCTAAAATACTTATTCGTTTGCTCAAAAGGTCATTTTTAGCATAAATTTGGGAAATTTTAGTTGTAAATTCTCATTTTCTATCATTTAAAGTACATCTATTCTGGGCTTCTGTCTCAACGCTCGCAATTAAAATGGTTTGCACTATATATAAAAGTTTATTTTTCTATTTTATACTGGATATGCAAGGGTGAATAGTGGAATTTATTCTGTATTAAATATCTGATGTACAATCAATTAGAAGTAAGTTGTTTTTAGAAAGTGGCTATGAGAACGAAATTTTCAAGGTTGTACTGTTTTAAGAAGTTGTCTAAATTTACGTTTCACGGGTTTTTCTTGACATAATTTTAATCATAGTCCAATAGATAAATGCCTCAGAATGAGACACATTGACCTCGTA
>JALONS010000289.1 GCA_025454855.1 Arcicella sp. | reverse complement strand
ATGCAGTAGGTCATCCATTGAAATACTGTTTACTCTCGGTAAGCCTGCTCGTGTATGTACCGCATTATACGCCGCCAGTGCACTGGCATCGTTGGTGGTACCAGTCCCTTTCATAATGGCTTCTGCGTAGATTAACAATACATCAGCATATCGTAAAATGTACGTTCCCATACTACTGTGAGCGTTGGTATTCACGGCTTCGCCCGTTCTGTTAGGTCCTACTATGTATTTCTGAATGTTTGAACGAGTACCAGTTCTTATCGTAAAATTGTCCGTTGCTCCCGTTGTATCGTATTTGAATCCTTTCGGGAAATTCTCATTTACCCAGTCGGCTCTGTAAAAACCATGTTGCATCACCGAACCATCACGACGTTTATCTCCCGGATAATAGCCCGTTTTAGCATCAAGCATATCAATGGAAGGAATCACCGATGAATAAGCCGCCGTTGTACTGGTTGGTGCAGGGCGTAACAGTGGTGCAGGACCCGCATAAGTCATAAATCTATTAGCACCATTCCAACTCATGGATACTAACCACTGTAAAGAAAATAAGGATTCTTTGTTGTTATTAGCTTTGGATGACGTAAACATTTCTTGATAGTTATCATACAAACCTATCAATGAAGGATTTGCCGTAGCAAAATCAATGACTTCTTTCGCTTTTGCTTTTGCATTGTCATAATCCTTCAGATACAAATAGATTTTAGCCATTAAGCCTTTGGCGGAATATTTAGTGACTCTTCCAGGTTGATAGGAAGTTGCGGCTAAATTTTCTTCGGCAAACTTCAAATCTTCAAGGGCAAATCTCAGTACGTCTTTCTGAAAATAACGTGGTACTAAATTTTTACCAGCTTTGGTTAGCTCAAGGGGGTCAGGTACGATAGGTGCATCTTTGAAAGTACGCCCGATATAGAAATACGCAAAAGCACGAATAAATTTTGCTTCGGCAATTCCTTGTGTTAAGTAAGCTGCATTTCCGACAGTGGTTTTCTTATCTTCAAAAGTAGAAATCAATACCGAAGCTCTACCCGCCGCATCGTAGCAAGCATTCCACGTAGAAGCAATCAATCCATCCGTACTTTGGATATTGAAATTATAAAATGAATTATATTGTGAATTTCCTGCAACGCCCGTTACAGTTCCCCCAAGTACATCACCAACGGAGGTGAATGCTTTATCCGACCAGTCGTTCCAAGCAATATTGTACAACATTCCAGTTGCTCCATTTACTTGTTCAGCATTGGTATAATATATATCAGATGTTGGGGAAGTTGTGGATGGATTATTCAGGAAATCTTCTTTACAAGAAGTTGCCAAAATAACCATTGAACTTAAAAATAATAAGACTTTACTTTTCATGTTTTTATCTTTTTTTATAAAAAGGATTGGTCATTTTATACCAAGTGAAAAGCGATTTGCGAAGAATATTTTACAAACCTAAATCAGTTGGATATATCATAATGAATCATTGTTTCCGATTGTCACTCTGCTATCTGTTCCCTTAAAACAATCAACCAGATTGTCGATGACTTTAAGGTATAAGTCATCTAAAACTCAATGTTAGCACCCAATGTAAATGAACGTGGATTTGGATAATGTCCATTATCAATGTTCATGAGTGTTACACGGTTATTATTAGCTCCCAACTCTGGGTCATAGCCTGTATATTTTGTGAATGTGTACAGGTTTTGTCCAGAAACATAAATGCGGGCATTGCTTACTTTAATTTTGCTCAATATGCTTTTAGGAATATTATAACCTAATGAAACATTCTGGATTCTTAGATATGACCCATCTTCAATGTAACGGTCTGAAATTCTGCGGTTTCCATCGTGCCATTGGTTAAATCTTGGCATATTCGTATTGGTATTGGTTGCCGTATAGCGGTTCATTACAGTCTCTAACTGGTTAGAGTATAAGCTATTCATCGCTTCGGTCTGGCGACGTGCATAATTAAAGATTTTGGCTCCGTAGCTACCTTGAAGGAATACCGATAAATCAAAATTTTTGTATTTGACAGTGTTGGTCATCCCGTAGGTAAAAGTTGGGTTCGGATTACCGATAACGGTTACGTCTTTTTCATCAATTTTACCATCACCGTTCAAATCTTTAAATCTAATATCGCCTAACCACAATTTATCCGGAGCTACATCTAATCCCCACTTAGTACCGTTATTTAATTGTTCTAAAGACGTAAATAAACCGTCTGTTACGTAGCCATAAAAAGTACCAACGGGTTGTCCCTGCTGCGAAAGTGTTACGATTGGTTTATCACCATATTCATCGTATTGCCCCAAAATGGTGGCTTCAGGCGTATTTAAGAAGTCGAGATTATTTTTGTAATGACTAAATATTACGCCAGTTTTCCAACTCAAATCTTTTCCTTCGATAATGCGAGTCGTCAAACTAATATCAATACCTGTGTTGGTTATTTGTCCGTTATTGGCGATTGGTGTTTGAATATCACCGTAGTCTGTTCCTAAACCAGAGTAGTTACCCAACTGGGTGGGTAGTAGCATATTGGTAGTTACTTTTCTGTATAAATCAACGGTGAGTTCTAAATTTTTCAGTAAAGTAGCATCAAATCCTCCGTTGAATGTTCTTACCGATTCCCAACTCAATGCTGGGTTAGCTACGTTATAAGGAGCATTACCGTTTCCGAAAGGAGAATCACCGTAAAGTGTAATATTAGAAGTGTATGCGTTATTAGCTCCAACGTTCTGATTGCCAACTGTACCCGCTCCTACTCTTAGTTTTAAGTAACTTAAATTTGAAATATTCTTGGCAAATTCTTCATTGGTTATCGTCCAAGATGCCGAAACCGCTGGAAAATATCCCCATCTACTCTTTGGACCAAAACTTGAAGAACCATCTGCTCTCAGGGTTGCACTGATGGCGTATCTATCATTGAACGCATAATTTACCCGACCAAAAAACGACTCCATACTCCAAACACCTGCACCCGCTCCAATCTGTTCATTAGAATTATTCCCCGCTAAACCTGCTGCCAAAGAGGGCAAGTTTAGGGTAAGCTTTTCTCTACTGGCATTCACGTAATCATAGGTAGATGACTGTGCTTCATGCCCTAATGTAATACCCAATGAATGCTTTCCGAACGACTTATTGAAATTCAGGTAGTTTTTCAAAGCCCAAAATAAACTGTTCGTTCTTTGCTCTCTCAATCTACTCGGGGTAATAATATCTACTTTGGCACTGTCATTTCTTACTAAAGGTTGATATGCTTTATCGCTTGAGAGGTTAAAATCATAGTTAAATTCACTTCTGAGCGTCAAACCTTGCATAAATTGTAGTTCTGCGTACAAAGCTCCAAACGCTTTTGATGTGGTATTTCTAATATCACGGGATTTCGCTAATGCTACTGGATTACTTGGATTTCCAAAGGGCGTTCCCCCTATTCTTGACTGCCCTATATAGTTCCCAAATACATCCGTAACGGGCGATGCTGGACTATTGTACAAAACAGTACTCGTTACTGCATCGAATCCATCAGATAATCCAATTTTTTGATTACTTCGGGCAAGGTTTACGCTGAATCCTGTCTTTAACCAATTCTTTACTTGATGGTCAATATTAGCCCGCAAAGAATAACGTTTAAAGTCGGTTTCGATGAGTGTTCCGAGTTGGGTAAAGTATCCACCAGAGAAGTAATAATTGGTTTTACCTTGTCCTCCTGAAAATGACAATTGATGACTCTGAATACTACCACGTTGGTAAATCTCGTCTTGCCAGTCAGTTCCATTTCCTAAAATAGATGGGTCGGCAAACTCAGCAATGGGTAATTGATTTCCATTTGTTACCGCATTAATATCCGCCAAAACGGAGTTTTGATACATGGCATTCTGACGAAGATTCATAATTTTTAACTTTCTCGGAATCTCTTGCACACCCACATAAGTATCATAAACAATCTTTCCTTCTCCAGATGTCCCTTTCTTCGTATTGATTAATATTACCCCGTTTGCTGCTCTTGAACCATAAATTGCTTGAGCAGATGCGTCTTTAAGAATATCAATTGAAGCAATATCAGCAGGGTTAATAGATGCCAATACAGATTGTGCTGTTTGCCCATTTCCACCCCCTAAAAAACTTTGGTCGAGGGTATTAGATTGAGCCGCTATGGGTACACCATCAATCACATATAAGGGTTCATTGCCATTCACAGACGTTATTCCACGTACACGAACAGACACGCCACCTCCTGGCTGACCTCCGTTACTGTTTACTGTAACCCCCGCTACTCGTCCCTGTAAGGCTTGGTCTATACCCGCTACTGGTAGATTCTTCAGCTCCTTCTGATTGACAGAAGCGATTGATGTGGTAATGTCCGTTTTGCGGGCTGTACCATAACCAATAACAACTACTTCCTCAATATCTCTGCTATCCGAATTAAGCGATACATTAATAGTTGAACGAGTGCCAATGGTTTGTTCCATTGTTTTCATGCCAACAAAAGAGTAAACTAAAATATTCACAGATGAAGGAACCGAAATGGAGTAATATCCTTTACCGTCAGTAGTTGTACCAATCTTTGTGTTTTTGCCTAAAATTGCTACACCTGGTAATGCTACACCGTTTTCATCCGAGACGTTTCCCGTTATGACACGTTGTTGAGCTAAAAGAATATTCCCGCACAACATTAATATGCTAAGGATAAAAACCTTAGTAGAAATAGTTTTCATACGACTAATTTTATGGTTGAAATTAATTGTACAAAATTGATATATTTTTGAAGTTAATTGATAATACTATTTTATCATTTTCTACTATAAAAAAGACATATTATTGATGCTTAACTGTGAGTTTTTGGAAGAAAATTGGTTGGAAAGAGATACAAATAGGTGGGGATACTTTTTAGTTGGAAATGCCCTGACAACTTAACATTTCCAGTAGCTTCAATAGCATTATTTTTTAGGTAAAACATAGTGTAGATTTTAGATTGGAACGTAATCAAGTACAGGTGGCTTAAAATTTCACATTTTCTATTGTGAAGTACAGTGTCAGTTGATTCTATATTTAATGATATTGAATTTTAATATTTGTTGTTCAGAAAATCATGTTTGCGTCTCCGAGAAACATCTGCTTCATAACCATCCTTCAAAATCAATTGAGACGTTAATAAATTATGTTCTATAATACAATTTCGATTAACAATAAAGCCCCTGTGTACCCTGATAAACCCTTTATCATTCAGTAAATTTTCATAATGTTTAAGTGTACGGGCAGAAATTCGTTGTTTACCATTTTGCAAATAGAAAAGAGTGTAGTTAATGTATCCTTTTAGCATGATTATTTGGTCGATTGCAATCGTTTTCTTCTTCTTTTGGTCAATCGTCAATAATTCTTTTGGAGATGGTTTGAAGTTTTTCATAGAAGTTGTTTAGTTGAAAGTATGTCTAAAATTAATCATTGCCGAAGCCATTAATAGCCATGCTTTAAAGTTTTTAGCTAACTGTTCAAAGCGTACAAG
>JALONS010000288.1 GCA_025454855.1 Arcicella sp. | reverse complement strand
TTCATGAGGGTAGATTTCCCCGAACCCGAAGGTCCCATAAAAGCTACATATTCACCTTTATTGACCGAAATGGTTACATCTTTTAGGGCTTGGATTACTTCTTCGCCCATTACGTAGCGTCTTGAAATATTGGTAGTTTTGATAATTTCCATAACGGAATTTTTGTGTCGAGTTTTATTAAGAAATCCAGACGGTTAAAAAAATATTCTTGAAATAGAGGTTAAAGCTATTAATCCTAAAAAGATTGATAACCACAAAATAGCTTTTGAATTGGATTTGCCTTCACTTACAAGTTTCTTGTAGTTTAAATAATTGGCTCCTGCCAAGCATCCAAAGGCAATAAATCGAATAATACTGTCTTGGTTTTCAGCCAAGTGTATATCTTGAAATTTTAAGATATACCTTGATACCAAAGCGATAACGCCAACAGCGGCTAAGACAACTTGAAATATTCTAACTTGAGAAGTTTGCATAATAAGAAAATTTAAGCTGTTGCCGCCGCTTTTTGTTGATATAACGAAATTAAAAATACACCAATAGCTAAAAGCGTTTTATTCTCCTCGTAAACATCAATCGTTCCTCCACTCACAAACCAATCCTTTTTAAAATATATTAATGCTTGTTGGTCATTAGCAATCTCCCATTCGCTTGAAAAGAAATCTGTTTTCCTAAAATAATACAACTTACTGTGTTTCAAATCAATGGTTGCTTTACTACTCCACGTACTCAAATCTACCGTGCCGATTAATTGATTTTGACTATCGTAGATATTAATGGTGTTGGAAAATATTCCATTGACATCGAATAAGAATTCTTCATCATCAATTTTAACAATAGAATCGTAAGACCAAATGGATTTTTTTTCAGTTCTCACTAACACCCGATTCCCATCCTTAATTTCGTAAGTAGAACTCCAAAAATCTTTTGAGAAAGTAAGTTTCTGATTCATGGATATTTTAGTTTTATAAAACAAACTTAATCATTTACTGAAAACCAGCGTTTGCCTTTTCGATGGATTGTATTTTGGCTTGATAGGTTGGCAAAAAACGCTGATAGTCGGTTGGGGACAGTTTTTGTAATGCCAGTAAACCGTCCTGTGCGTATTCTTTCATACCGATAGTAAGAGCCTGTATAATATAGAGTTCGTATAGTTTAGGTGAATTTTTCCGCCATGAGATAGCCCGCATGATGGCATCATAAGCCTGCTGTGGTTGATTATTTTTATTGAAAATCTGTACGGCTTTTTCTACTACGGCTTCGTTGAGTGGATTTTGCTTCAAATCCTTCCCCGTTGGCGTTGGGTCTTTTAGCGTATTGATGTCTATGGAATTATTGATTTCTTTTTTCAAGAATGTATTTAATAGCAATCCGTAAAATTTACCTTTTTTATCGCTGGAATCACCTAATGCCCAAGCCTGTAAATTCTGAAAAGCTAACAGTTTATCACCTTGATAATAGTCTTGTAATACATTGGCGAACAGTAAATCTTCTGATAGTGCCTCATTGTCTTCCAGTTCTGCCAATCTACGGAAGGGTAGGGGCGTACCATTGGCTTTTTGATGAAGAGATTGATTATAAATCCAAGCAAAATCAGCGGCATTTAAAGTAGAATCTACCGAAAGTGAGCCAGTCCAAGCCGTTGGTTCATTTTTTTCTTTTGCGTTATCTCTCACATTTTTTAGTGCCAACAAATTAGCCTGATAAGAATTGTACTGAATATTTTTAGTTTGGCTCAATACTGCTTCAATCACTTTATTATTACCACTATTTGCCCAAAATGCTAATAAATTACTGGCAGGAATTTCTGGTTTTTGAGCATTCTGGGTAGCCAGTTCATAGTAAATAGCCGTTGAATCCATCAATTTTGATTTTTGATAGAGATACGCCAAATTATTCTGTAATTCCCCTGATTTGGGAAACTTCTGTAAACCTTCTTTAAGTACAAAAATGGTCTCGAAAAACTTCTCATTATCGTAAATCGAACGGCTCAGTCCTTCGTAGGCGTATTCAGAAGGGTTTTTGGCTAAGGCTTTTCTAAAATATACGCCTGCGGTTTCGTTATCATTCTGAGCAAGGGCTAACGATGCCAACGCATAATTAGTTTTATGATTTCTGGATTCATACGCCAGTGCCATTTTGTATTCTACTTCGGCAAATTTAAAATCTTTGGCTACGGTATAATAGTCCCCAAGAGCATTGTAATAACTTGCTGAGGCTTGTTTCACAGGGAAAAAATCTTTCAGTACCAACAGGGCGGCAATGGTAATAACAGCTAAAATCCTAAACATCCAAACGGGGAATTTTAAAGGTTTAAATACAACTTTATAAACCTCTAAACCCTGATGAAAAAGTGGGGTAAAGTTTGTCAATACATACAATACAAAAAATACACCCATTGCCAAGTGTGAATACGTAATGGCATCCTCGAGGGTTTCAATCATGGGGTCGTTAGCAGTGGCAAAGGCAAATGCAGTAGTCCCCAACGTAATAATGGCTAAACCAACGTAGATGAACGCTCCAGATTCTTCAAAATCCATGATTTCAACGCTCAAATTTCGACGATTATAAAAACCCCAAATCCCTAAAATCGTGGAAATAATCAGTAATAAAAATGGACTAAGATATAGCATATTCCAGTCTATTACTTTGTTGTTATGTAGAAAAACCAATAACACATTAATTAGATATATACTGCTGATTATCAAAAAATTAGTCAGAGATTGTTTTGATTTTACGGAGGTATTAATTACTAAAAAACCGTGGATAATCTCATACGAAATAAAGAAGATGAAACCCACTGAAATCAACAATGCTCCAGCAGTTCGGTAACTGGCAAGTAATAAGAATGGATTATCTATTTTTGAAAAGTAATGAATCCCCACACTCACACCAATAGTGATAAATAGAAATGTAACAAAACGGCGAAGAATGTGAATGTCAGGACGAAAAGCGTGAAAATAATAACTTGTACCAACGTATAAAACGATTGCTACGGCATTGATATAATTGGTTGTTAGGTTAAAAATTAATCCTACGTTGAAAGTAACGATTAATAAAATGACCGAACCCATAAAAATTAAGTACCAAAACCTACTGAGAGCCGATAAAGCCGATAAAATAAGAATGAATCCTGCGGTGAATAATCCCAAAAAAAGATAGTTTCCCACAGTATTGATAACCATTGGTGAAGCCACAAACTGCTCAGTAATGGTAAAAGCTTTAGCAGGAATACTGAGCGTTTCATTGCCTACTTTGAACTGGTCAAGTACAATCGGGACTTCTCCTAACTCACTGAGAATATCCCAATGAACGACGTTTTCGAGACCTTTGAAGTAAGAAAAAACTAAAAACAACATAGAAATGATGAGTATTCCCAATGATAAAAAATAAAGTAAACGAGTTGGCTTTTGCCAATTTTTCCAAAATTGAAGATGATTCATATTTGTTTATTTCGCACGAGTTCATAAAAAAAGCGTTGAGACGAGTTTCAACGCTTTGAAATGGTAATATCTTCTAACGAAGCCCCAATTAACTTCATACCAATTCTTTTACTTTCATCACAAAATCAATATCCGTACCCACTAAACTGGCTATTTTTTCAATCGAAAAATCAGTTTGTAACAAGAGATTCTTTACAAAGGCAAAATCTTTTTCATAACCAGTTAGTTGTTTTCCCTGTTCAATGCCTTCTTGTAAGCCCATTCTTTTGGCTCGGTCCAATACGAATTCTTCTAAGCCCATAGTGATTTGTCTATTTTTAAGTTGTGCTATTTCTGTTTCAAATTTATTGATTAATTCTTTATTATCAAAACGAATATAAAGTTTCAAGAATTGTAATAAATTACGAATTTTTTGTTTTGAAAAATTCTTTCTGAGTAACTCCCGAGCTAAATCTATCTTTAAATCGAATAGCTCTTCTTCGGAGATTTTATGCCTTTCAAGAGCGGTTTTTACTACTCTTACTACTACTGCAAAAGGGTTGTCGCTTATTTTTAGAGTCTGATTATCAGTGTCCATTACTTTGTAAACATTGAATTCATAACGGAGAGAAGTTCCCATAAATTCATAGGTATAAACAGATGGCTTGAAGGACTTATTTCTATCTGTTAAAATAGCAAGAGAAGTAATGGGCTTCTTGTACTTGTCAAAAATACGATAGTGATATGTGTACATTCGTTGAGTAAATACTTTGTCACTCGAACCTTGAACTTCAATATGTATCAAAATCCATTCCTCTTTCCCCGATTTCGTAGAGACTTTTACCAATTTATCTACATATTTAGGGTTGAACTCGTCCTGAGTATTAGGAAATAATTGCTCTAATTCTTTATCTAAAAAGACAAATTTTTTAGTAAAATCAATGTTATTTACAGATTCTGGAAAATAGAATAACAAAAAATCATCGAACAAATCTTCTAAGATTCCTTTCCAGAGAGCATCATCTCTTTTCATAATTATAGTTTTATTAATCGTAATTGATGGAATGTAGAAATAAAATGTAAATATCCTTACCGTTTTTCAATAATGGCAGTAGTCAGCCTGCTTACACATACCAAATCGCCATTTTCATTGGTTATTTTTATGTCCCAAATGTGCATACTTCTTCCTATTTTTAAGGGAGTACACTTGGCATAGACAAATCCATCCTGAGCAGATTTGAGGTGGTTCGCATTGATTTCTACACCAACGGCAGCTTGTTTTTCGGGATTTTCCAACGATAAAAATGAGGCAATACTCCCTAATGATTCTGCCAAAACCACCGAGGCCCCTCCGTGTAGTAGTCCCATGGGCTGTTTGGTGCGATTATCCACGGGCATTTTAGCACAAATATAGTCGGGGGTAACTTCGGTAAATTCAATACCTATATGACCTACCATATTGTTGTTGCTCATGGTATTGAGTTGCTCAAGCGAGATGTTTGTGTTTATCATTTTTTAAGTCTATTTGTGATACGTATTGATAATCAATTATTTCATATTGTGTAACGTCGTATTGCATACGCCCAAACGGTCATAACAAAAATGAATAGCTAATAATCGTCTGATAGCAAATATCTAAATGAAATCCTGTAATTTTGTAAAAAAGGTTAAATCTTTCATTACTAATGGCTAACGACCACGCTCAAGTTCCTACTTTGAAAACTATTTATTTAATTCGTCACGGAGAAACAGAATTCAACCGTCAAGGAGTTGTACAAGGCAGTGGCGTTGATTCCGACTTGAACGATTTAGGGAAAGCTCAAGCTGAAGCATTTTTCCAACATTATCATCACGTCCTTTTCGACAAAGTTTATACATCTGCCTTAAAAGTTCGGGAAGGTAAAATTCCTAATAGCAGAGATGACGAATATTACAAAGTATTGATTGATAGCTGGTTAGAAGGTAAAACTGATATGCCGTCGGAAGGTGGGGAAAGTCCACAGGATGTAATTGCCCGACAAAAGCCCACGATAGATTTGATTTTGAGTCGCCCCGAAGAAAAAACGATTCTCATCGCCATGCACGGCAGAGCTATCCGTATTTTACTCACGATGTTGATGGAACGTCCACTACACGAAATGGATACTTTTGAACACGCCAATCTTTGTTTGTACAAATTGATTTACGATTATCAAACCTCCAAATTTATTTTAGAACTCGCCTGCGATGTATCACACCTCAAAGGAATTGTATTATAAAACCCATTCCAAATCCTCCGTTTATCCACACAACTTTCCGTTTACTGAATTTTCTCTGTGTTTTTCATAGGATTACACTAAATTGTTGTTATGTTTTTTGACGCTCTTTGCTATTCAGGAGAATCAAACCATACCATTTATGTCAAAAACAAAATTATATTGGATACTTCAAATTTTTGGTTGGACGGCTTGGCTTGCCAACGAGGCTTTGATATACGCCAATAATTACGGCTGGTCGCTCGACTGGTTTTTAGCGGCTGATTTAAACGTGGTGATTGCCGTAGTGCTAACGCATAATTTCAGAAAAATAATTAAAAAATACGGCTGGGTAGAAATTTCCATCGATAGAGTCATCCCAAGAATCCTTTTGGCGGTTGCCTTCATGTCAGTTTTTATGGCATTGGTAAACATTCCACTCGATGCGTACCTACTGCGTGAACACGAAGAAGCGAATCTTTGGTCGTTTTTCTTTATTCTCCAATACATTTTTAGCTGGGCAAAACCTCTGATGATTTGGACACTTTTTTATTACGCATCTCATTATTTCGAGCGAAAATCAGAAGTAGAAGTTGATAAAATAAGGTTAGAATCATCCATCAAAGAAACGGAATCGAAGGTTTTGAGGGCTCAGATGAATCCTCATTTTATGTTCAATGCCTTAAATAGCATCAGAGCATTGATTTTGGAAGAACCCGATAAAGCCCAAAAAGCTGTAACCCAACTTTCTAATATCTTGCGTAGCTCGCTCCTTGCTGACCGTAGAAAAACGGTTTCACTTTCAGAGGAACTTAGAACGGTAGAAGATTATTTAGCTTTAGAAAAAATCCGCTACGAAGAACGTTTGCAAGTACGAAAAAGTATTCATCAAGAAGCTCTTACGGTTCAAGTCCCCCCGATGCTCCTGCAAACGTTGGTAGAAAATGCTATCAAACATGGTGTGTCGAAACCCGTAAAAGGGGGCTTTGTGAGTTTAGAAGCTAAAGTTGTTAATCATAATTTGATACTGATAATTAGTAATACTGGGATATTGGAAACCACTGATTCTGAAGGGTTTGGATTGCAAAATACGGCTCATCGTTTGGAATTACTGTTTGGTCCAGAATCAAAATTTAAAATTTATCAATCTGAAAAAGAAGTAGTGACGGCAGAAATCAATATCCCGATTCCTCAACCCGAAACAGAAAAAGATAACCCCTTGACGGTTATCAATAAACAAATCTCCTCAATTAATAAACAATTGGTTAATCGATGATTGATTTTTGGTTTGTACTTAACTGATTTAGTTTTTTAAGAAAGAGGGATAAGTTTATTGATTTTTAATATGTTGATATTTGATGTTATCAACTATCTTAGGAATGATAGAAAACACCAATAATTTTATCAAATGGCAAAAGATGTTTATCACGACTTAGTAAAGGAAGCATTAGAGTTGGAAGGTTGGACAGTTACACATGACCCTTATTTCCTATCAATTGGTGTAGGACGAAGAAGAGTTGCCGCTGATTTTGCCGCTGAAAAATTTATTATTGCTGAAAAAAATACGGAGAAAATTTTAGTCGAGATAAAAAGTTTCATTACCTCCTCGAACATTAATGAACTACATCATTCTGTGGGTCAATATGATTTTTATGCCCTTTTATTGGAACAACAAGAACCCAATCGAATCCCATTTTTAGCCATGCCAAAAGATGCTTACGATGATTTAATACGTGAACCAATCGTACAAACATTTTTGGAACGACATAACGTTAAACTGATTATATTTGATGTCCAAAATCCAATTATTCATGTATGGAAAAAATAGCTCAATATCAGGGAATAATCAAAAACATTTTGAACGATTACATCTTAACAATGCAGGCTAATTTGGAAGAAGAAATTTATTTGGTTGAAGACCCCAATAAATTAAACTATCTCATTTACCATAATGCTTGGAAGCAAGATAGTCGGAGTTATGGTTGTATTTTACACGTTCGTATTAAAAATGAAAAGGTTTACATTGAATATGATGGAACAGATGAAGGTTTTGCCGATGTGTTTGCAGAGTCAGGAATCCCCAAGCAAGACATCGTTTTGGCTTTTCATGCTCCAGCAAAGCGTTCCTACACAGGTTTTGCAGTAGCTTAATCATTGTGTTCTTTTCCATTATCCATCGTATAAATCCGCAACAGCAACGGCTACCGTCCGAAACCAAAAACCCGAAATCACCATGAAAGCTCTCATTGTAGATGATGAACGTTTAGCAAGAAATGAATTGAAACGTTTACTCGAAAATTTTCCTAAAATTAATATCGTAGGTGAAGCTGCCAACGCTCAAGAAGCTGTTGAGCTAATTGACCAGTTGCATCCAGACCTTTTGTTTTTGGATATTCAGATGCCAGGGAAAACAGGTTTTGACCTCCTGACAGACCTTGAAGGGTATGTTCCAGAAGTAATTTTCACGACGGCTTATGACGAATACGCTATCAAAGCGTTTGAGTTTAATGCTTTGGATTATCTGTTGAAGCCCATTGAGTTGCATCGCCTCAGCGAAGCCGTTCAGAAAGTGGAAGAGGAGTTTGACCGTCAAAAACAATTAACCGAAACCATTAAAGATAATACCTCTGTACTTTCTGAAAACGACCAAGTTTTTGTGAAAGATGGAGAAAAGTGCTGGTTTGTACGTTTGGGTAATGTTCGTTTGTTTGAATCAATGGGTAATTATGTCCGCTTGTATTTTGACGACCAAAAACCGTTGGTTTTGAAATCGTTGAATGCCTTAGAAGACCGCTTAGACCCCAAAATTTTCTTTCGTGCCAATCGAAAACATATTATCAACTTGAAATACATTCAAAAAATAGAACCTTGGTTTTCGGGTGGGTTACAAGTTACCCTTCGTGAAAGTGGTGATAAAATAGAAATTTCACGCCGTCAGGCTATTAGATTTAAAGAACTACTGAGTCTGTAATATTTTATGCTAACTTCTTTCACGTCTATCAATCAGTACATTAATCGTTGTGCAGTTTTTTCAGAAGAAGAGATAGCTTTTTTTGATAGTTTATTAGAAACTAAAAAAGCTAAGAAAAAAACCATGCTGCTTCGGGAAGGTGAAATCTGTGATTTTGAAGCGTATATTCTCAAAGGATGTATTCGTACTTTTTGTATGGATGAAAACGGAAATGAAGTAATCTTACAATTTGCCATTGAAGACTGGTGGGTGAGCGACATCGCCAGTTTTCATGAGCAAACCCCCAGTAAATTGTACATTGAAACCTTAGAGAATTGTGAGTTATTGCTTTTGCATCATCACGCTAAGGAAGAACTCTTAGCCAAAATTCCTAAGTTTGAACGAGTTTTCAGATTGATGGTTCAGCGGAATCTATCCGTCACCCAATACCGACTGCTTAATACCATTGCCAAACCTGCCCAAGACCGCTACCTCGATTTTATTGAACGCTATCCCAGCATCGTTCAGAGAGTCCCTCAGCACTACATTGCCGCTTATTTAGGTATTTCTGCCGAATTTTTGAGTAAAATAAGAACCAAATTGGCTACCAATCGTTAATTTCTTGTCATAGTTCAATGTTTTGATAGGTACAAATGCCCCAATTTTGTATCATCAAAATTGAAGCAAGCCTTGGGCTTATCAATAATTGATATTACTCAATAAAATTTTAGAAATCATGGAAAATACCGTTTTTTATCCAGCCAATACTCGTGGACACGCCAATCATGGTTGGTTGAATGCCCATCATACTTTTAGCTTTGCCAGTTATCACAATCCGCAAAGAATGCACTTTGGCGTTATCAGAGTGTTGAACGATGACATCATTGCGGGGGGAATGGGTTTTGGTACGCACCCGCACGATAATATGGAAATTATTACTATTCCTTTGGAAGGCGACCTTGCTCATAAAGACAGCATGGGTAATGCGGAGGTGATTCGGAATGGAGATATTCAAGTAATGAGTGCTGGAACGGGCATTGCTCACAGTGAGTTCAATGCCAATAAAGATAAATCCGTAAATCTTTTTCAGATTTGGTTATTTCCGAACAAACGAAATGTTACGCCTCGCTACGACCAAATGACCTTGAATATTGCTGACCGTAAAAATAAATTACAACAAATTCTTTCTCCAAATCCAGATGATGAAGGAGTCTGGATTCACCAAGATGCTTGGTTTTCGATGGGAACTTTTGAAAAAGATTTTAGCGTTAATTACGGCATTAAAAAATCAGGAAACGGCGTTTTTGCGATGGTGGTAAAAGGAGATTTTACGGTAAACGGACAAGCTATGCACGCCAGAGATGGATTTGGAATTTGGAATGTGGAGGAAGTTTCTATCAAAGCTGATTCAGCGGATGCTGAGATTTTGCTGATGGATGTGCCAATGGATATTTAAGTATTAGAGGATAGAGGTCAGATATTAGAGGATAGATATTAGAGGATAGAGGTCAGATATTAGAGGACAGAGGTCAGATATTAGAGGACAGAGGTCAGATATTAGAGGATAGAGGTTAGATTTTTACCCGCTCTCTATCATCTATTGAGAGTTTTCACAGAACTGTGTCAAATTAAAGTATAATTTTTAACTTTAACAAAACGCAGCAAAAATGGGAAACTCTCAATCCTTTGATTTCGATGATTTCAAGCAAAAAGCGATGCAAGAATTGTACGCTGGCAAACCTTTAATGGGTGAAAGCGGAATCTTCACACCACTGTTAAAACACTTCTTAGAAGCTACTCTTCAAGGAGAAATGTCTAATCATTTAACCACTTGATTTAGAAAGTCCCCGAGATAGGTCAGGTAGTTATGAGCCAGTCATAGTCCCCAAACGCCAAACGATTCTTACCGACCAGTTAGAATCGAAGATTACCTCCATGTACGGACGTGGTATGAGCTACTCAGATATTCAGGGTCATTTGCGAGAATTGTACGGATTTAGCTTATCTACTGGTGAATTAAGCAATATTACTGACCAAGTTTTACCACTTCTCAGAGAATGGCAAAACCGCCCACTATATAGTGTTTATGTTGCCTTATGGATGGATGGGATGTATTACAAAGTACGAGTTGATGGAAAAGTGGTTACACGAGTTCTATACAGTGTAATAGGCTTAGATTTGCACGGCAAAAAAGATGTTTTAGGCATCTATTTGTCTGAAAGTGAAGGGGCTAAATTTTGGCTTACCATTATGAATGACATAAAGCAAAGAGGTGTTGAAGACGTACTATTTGCTTGTGTAGATGGCTTGAAGAGCTTTCCAGAAGCGATTGAGTCTGCATTTCCTCGTACACAGGTACAACTGTGTATCGTCCATCAGATACGCTATTCGATGAGATTAATACCTGATAAACATTATAGAGCATTCTTAAATGGCTTAAAGACGATTTATCAAGCTCCAAACCTATCAACAGCGGAAGCAAATCTTCAACTCTTTGAAGAAAAATGGGTGAAATTATATCCCCAAGCGGTACAAACATGGACTAATAATTGGACGAATATGTCAGCCTATTTTGATTATTCTCCTTTGATTCGGAAGATGATTTATACCACTAATACGATTGAATCATATCATCGTAACATTCGTAAAATGACAAAAACTAAGGCGGCTTTTACCTCAGACAATGCCTTGTTAAAACTGGCTTTTTTAGCCATTCAAAACATGGAAAAAATCTGGAACAAATTGGAAAACAATCTTATCAGAATTAATGATTACTTTTGGGGACAGAATCCAAATCCAAAAACTCGAAATTTAACTTGACACAGTTTAATGAAGACTCTCGAGGATAGAGGTTAGATTTTTACCCGCTCTCTATCATCTATTCTCTAATCTCTGTAATCTGTTCCCTATCATCTATCATCTATTCTCTAATCTCTGTAATCTATTCTCTAATCTCTGTAATCTATTCTCTATCATCTGTAATCTATTCTCTATCATCTGTAATTTGTTCTCTATCATCTATCATCTGTTCTCTAAATTGTATCTGATATTCTTCCAACAAACGTTCTAATTGCCAAGAAGTAATAGCCAATTTGGCAATGGGAAATTCTTGGATTCTGCCATTGTTAGTGAAAACAAAAATTTCAGAATACTCATTCCCTTTAATGTGCGGTTTGATTTGTAAACCGTGTACCATCGACCACGCCACAAAAGGTTGCCCTACTATTTGAATACCGTCTTGACTCAGGATAATTTTGGGTTGGGGTTTTGAATTTTGTATGTATTTGTAAATCAAAAAGATAGATAATATTGAAAATAAAAACCCAACCAAGCCAATATTCTGTTTGTACCAAGAAAAAAATCATGTAGAGTGATGTTCCCAAGCCACCCAAAAGCATCAGAAGATGGTCGGTAGGACGGGTGTAAATGATGGTATGAGTTTGGGAATTCAAGGGATTGTGGGTTTAAGGGTTGTTGATTTGGGTAAGAAATTAAAATATGTAATCTTAATCCCTTGAACCCCAAAATCCATAATCCCTAATTAAGTCTTGGGTCGGTTGGATAGTTCGCCATCACCTTAAAATCTCCCCCCATTTCTTTCAAAATACTTCGCCAAAAAGTTTCGGCGGGTGTATCAAAAATAACGTCGGCAGTTGTTTTAGAAACAATCCAAGAATCTTTTTTGAGTTCATTTGCAAGCTGGTCGATTTCCCAACCAGAATACCCAATAAAACAACGAATATCTTTTGGTGATAACACACCATTATTCAGTAATGTCTTGACTTGCTGAAAGTTACCTCCCCAAGTTACGCCTTCCAGTACCTCAACGCCACCATCAATAATATCAGGACGACGATGCAGATAGTGCAAAGTATTATGCTGAACAGGACCACCCACAAACAGTGGTACATCGGGATAAATATTTTCTTCTAAAACGTCAGCCAACAAGAGATTGGAAGTCTGATTCAGAATTAACCCAAATGAACCTTGCGTAGTTTCGTGTTCACAAATCAACACAACACTCCGTTTGAAGTTGGGGTCTCCCAAAAACGGTTCAGAAATTAGCACAGAGCCTTTGGTGATGTTTCGCATGGATGATAGAAATTTTCAGCTTTGATGAATATCTTTGCAACTAAAAATACAATGCAAAGCTCAAATCTCCAAACAGTCTATCTACTTTTAGGCTCAAATTTGGGAAATAGAGAAGAAATTCTTGAAAAAGCCATAGTTTTACTCCGAACCGAAGTGGGGGTTATCAAGGCACAGTCTCAGTATTATCATACCGCTCCGTGGGGAGTTACCAATCAACCCGACTTCATAAATTTAGCCTTAGCCATTTCAACGTCTTTGTCTCCATTGGAAGTAATACAAAAAACGCAATCTATTGAAAATCAATTAGGTAGGGTGCGAAAAGAGAAGTGGGGAGCCAGATTGATTGACATTGATATTATTTTTTATGGTGCAGAAATTCTTGATTTACCTAATCTCAAAGTTCCTCATCCCCTTATGCAAGAGCGTGATTTTGTACTGACTCCATTAGTAGAAATAGCTTCGGATTTTGTACATCCCGTATTAGGAAAAAGTGTATTCATGCTGAAGCAAGAACTGAATCAGACACCCACCGAATAAGGAAGCCATAATGTGAAAATAGTTTGTACGTGGTCTGAATCTACCTTGATATTGCCCCCGTGTAGCTTTACAATCCTACTTACCAATGACAATCCCACACCGTAGCCTTTGATATTAGCAGTATTTTGGCTTCGGTAGAAGGGTTCAAATACTAAATCCATATCTACTTTTTCCATTTTACCCGTATTAATAAATTGTACTTCTATATGGTCTTTCAAAAAATTCAAACGTACTTTAACGGAATGATTTTCAGAAAATTTACAACCATTTTCCATTAAATTCACGAAGGCGGTTTTTAGTAACTGGGCATTTCCTTTCACGACTAACTGAGTATCTTCCTCTAAGTCGTCGGCGAAATCTACTTGTACTTGATAGTTTTGTTCGGCTTGAAGTAATAAATCTCCTGCTTCCCAGATGGTTTCATCCAAACGGACTTCATCGTACATTAGCTTATGATTCAAATCACTCACTTTAGCCAATTCCAACAGGGTGTTCGATAGTTGCCCCAATTCACGAATATCCTGCCTAACCGACCGCAACGTGTTTAGATACTCTTCGGGTGTTCTACTTTTCAAGAGGGCTACGTCTATTTGTGAACCTATTTTCATGAGGGGGTTTTTCATCTCGTGCGAGACATTGGAAACAAACAGATTCTGAAGCCTAAAAACCTCCGCAATACGTTCTAACAACTCATTAAAAGTGGCAGTAAGTCGCCCAATTTCATCTTTGGGGTTTTGAATAGTCAGTCGTTGATTTACATTTTGTGGGTAAATGGTTTGTACCTGTTGAATAACCTCGGAAATAGGAGCTAACGCCCGCACGGCAAAATACCAGCCCACCAACGACACCAATACCAGTACAATCAAAAACAGCGAAATCATGGTATTTTTCAGGTTTTCGAGGTCTTTTTTACCTGCTCTGTCCTCGGCACCTGCCACCGTAACAACCCGATTGAATCGGTCGGTGTAGAGCATTCCCACAATTTTGAATTCTCCTTGTTTGAAGCGGGCGTAATGCTGTTTTCGCACTTGATTAAGCATTTCGGGCGTGATTTTGAAGCGAATAGTATCATTAGCCGAAAGTACTTTTACATTTTTGTAGTCATAAATAATTAAGTTTTCACGGGGCAAAACATCATTATTTACCTTCTGGATTTTCTTTAGCAGTTTGGCATTTACTTCTTTGACCGAAACCAATAATTCAGCCGAAGTGGAGGCTTTTTGGGTGAGTCTTTTATAAAATTCTTCTTCGATATAATTATTCCGAAGCCAATAAATAACCACGAAGATTGCCAGCACAATCACCGATACTAATAGTGTAAATTGTAAAGTAAGTCTGGCTCTGATTTGCATACAAATTCATAAAAAAAGGAAGTTATTACTAACTTCCTGTCAAGATAATGTTATAGTAAACTAAACGTTTACCACTTTTTTTAGTAATGCACCTAAAAGAATTATTGCTCCAATGGTCAATCCTGCATTGAGGACATCAGATACGTTTTGGTTATTTTTATAATTATCATATTGGCTTTTGGAGATAGAACCATTCTGATAAATCATCCACATATAATCGTCTTTCTCCGACTTAGTGGCAGCACCATTTTGTATTTTCTGCGAAAGATTCGATAGTCTTTGGTAATCCATCATTTTTTCTTATCTTTTTGATTAATGGCATCATAAAAAGCAGGAAGATTGTCTAAAACTTGCTTTTTAAACTGGTCGATGACCAATTGTTGAAGTTCATCTTTATTTTTAAGATTAACAATTTCTATTTTCAAATCATTGATTTGACGGTTTTGTTCATCAATCTTGTCTCTAAATCTTTGTTCTAATTGATGAATTGTACGAAAATAGACAGCTACCCCAGAAATAATAATACCTAATATCAATAATAAAGTGCGTAACCAATCAATGCCACTCATATAACGATTTATTTTGTAGATTTTGTTTCAAAGATAGGGATATTTTTCAGTTTATAGGAATTAGTCTTCAACTTTCAGGTTAAACGCATCTAAATATTAGCGAGCATTTGGATTAAATATTGGTCATTCCAACCTGCCAATTTTCTTCTACTTTTTATGCTTTCCTTATCAGT
>JALONS010000043.1 GCA_025454855.1 Arcicella sp. | reverse complement strand
GAAAAACTCAGACAACTTATCCACAACTGCTCAATTTGAATCGGAAATACCCGATTAATTTAAATCGTTGGTGCCTGCTCAATTTCATCGGAGTATTCACCCAACCGAGCATCGGTCGCCCTCTCATCGAAGAGAGAGACTTTGAAGACCATCCCAAACTCTTCTCCATGAGGGAAAAGATTTGGGATGGGGTCTATGCCAAATTTTTTATAGTTCCGTTTTTTAATAACTCCTAAGTGAATCCAAAACGTATTAGTAAAATTGTTTAATAGGTTTCATGCAAAAGTTTCTTAGGCAAAAAGCTCTATTTCTTCTTCAATGCCTTCTAATTCAAAAACATATTCTTTGGATGTTTCTTGAATTATTCTTTGCTGTGGACGAACCTCTTTTTTGAAGTACAATGTATCTTCACTCCATACATAATTTACGCCTCCCCATTCTGTAACTGAATGAATATCGGGGAAAAACCCTTTTCCATTAAAATTCGCACTTGTATTACACAGCACAGGAATAGATGTAATTTCTTGGTAAGCTCTGAGAAGCTGAGCTAAGGGTTTATTATGCTTTTCTGAAACCGTTTGTAACCGTGCTGTGCCATCAAGGTGCATTATCGCAGGCAATTTATCAATCCAGTGTTCTCTTACTTGATGGTCAAAAAGCATAAAAGGGTCTTGAGTCCCTGGTTCAAAAATTTCCTCTGCACATTCCACCAAACAAATAGGGGATACTGGCCGATATGATTCTCTTTGCTTTATAGTATTGAGTATATCCTTCATTCTAAGCGAGGATGCCGCTCCTATGATGCTTCGATTACCCAAAGCTCTGGGACCCAGTTCAGCTTTTCCATTCAATAAAACAACTGGCTCATTAGTCTCATGCAGAAGGTATGCCAGTTCTTTTATCGAAAAAGGCATCTTTTGCCAATTTTCAGCAGGTTCGTTCTTGATTACATCTGGCCCACTATAAACTGACCAATCAAGGTGATAACGCCCCGTTTTGTTAAGCATTGCCGCACAAGCAACTCCGATGGCACTTCCTGAGTCGTTTGGAAATGGCGGAACATAAACATCTTTAAAAACACCAGAGTCTCTGATGGCACTATTCCACTTAATATTTAAAGCACAACCACCTGCAATACAGATATTCTGATTTATCTTACCAGAGCGAGCAATTTTTTTGTGAAGTTTATCCACTAAAAGTTCTTCCAGAAAAACATGGAATGACAGTAAGATATCCTCATCAGAATAATTTAATCCCACAATTCTCTTTTTGAATTCATTTGCAAAAATGTTAGCAAAGCCCATTGGATGATTATAGGTTTCTTTATAAATTTCATCAAAAATGGGCAATAACTCTCTTCTTAGGTTGCCCAAAGCTATGTAAGCCATCACTTTTCCTGCTATTGAAAGGTCATCCTTAGCAAAATTCCCTTTGGTTTTAAAAGGTCCAAAATGTTGGGAAAAGATGGTATAAATATTTCCTATTAATAAACAAATTGGTCCTAAATTCTCAATTTTTTTACTCTCCACATCAAAAAAGTATAACCTCGGATACATCCCCCCATCCCAAACCAATATGTATGAGCTTTCCCGATTTTGGGCAAAGGGGCTTGAACAATAAGCACTCATAACATGACCTGTAACGTGCAGAAAAGAGTCATAAACAATGGTCGGCTTATCATCAATGATAAGATCATCATAATTTTGAGGTTTGAGAATATCATCTTTTAAATTTCGCTCTTGATATTGAGCAATTCTGAGAGAAATATTTTCTTCTTTATTGATGATAGACAAGATATTATTACTATCTCCGATACTGAGGCGGGGTTGAATGGCTAAAGCATCCTGACTATACCCCCCCCAACCGTCTATGGCAAAAAAATCTATATCTTCAAGTCTATAACCCTGCTTTAAAAGTGTATTTTCAATGACTGAAGTATTTTCAATGCTTGAATATCTCGGATTATTGTTTAGTTTCTCCATTTCAATGCAAAAAACTAATTTTCCGTTGTCAACAATGGCTACTGAACCATCATGAGTAAGTTTTAAACCACAAATAACCATAATTTTATTGAGTTAAAGATTTCAAAATTCAATTATTTCCACTACAGGAGGATTGTTTATTGCTTGTGAATTTCTTTCAATTATCAAGTCGGCGAGTTTTTGAATAGTTGGGTAACTGAATATTTCATGTATTTTAACAACCTCTGGATATTCATCATTAATTGATTTGAATACCTTTACAACTTTCAATGAATCAATACCTTGGTCAAAGAAGTTTTCATTCATGCCTATTTGAGTGATATTTCTTTCTATCAAAGCATCTTTTATAATTTTTGAAATAATAAATTCAACCTCATTATTTGGTTCTGAATAAGCAATACAGTTTATTTTTTCTTCAACAAATGGACTCGGCAATGCATTTATATTAAGTTTTCCATTTGGCGTTAATATCCACTCATCTACTGTAACAAAGTACGTTGGAATCATATATTCTGGCAGATATTCTCGTAGATATTTTTTCCAATCATTGGCGTTTAAGAGTTCTCCGCCCTCAATATATGCTACCAAATATTTATCATTTTTTTTGTCTTCATGAGCTACCACAACCGCCTGTCTAATTAAGGCATTCTTTTTAAGGGTATTTTCAATTTCACCAAGTTCAATTCTGAAACCTCTTATTTTTACTTGATTGTCTATGCGTCCGAGATAATCAATTCTTCCGTCAGGTAACCACTTTGCTAAATCACCCGTTTTATATAATCGTTCACCCTCACAAAAAGGATTCATAATAAAGCGTATATCGGTAAGTTCTTGATTATTCAAATACCCTTTGGCTAAGCCGCTCCCACCAATGTAAATTTCGCCTGCAACACCAATGGGTAAAAGTTGCTGTTTTGAATCTAATATATAAATTTGAGTGTTGTCTATTGGCTTTCCGATAGTTATTATATCGTCTTTATTAACAATTTTATCTACTACACACCCGACAGTTGTTTCTGTTGGTCCATATTCATTATAAATTATAATGTTCGGATTTAATTTTTGTAGAGAAGCAATATGTTCTGGCTTCAAAACTTCCCCTCCAATCACGATACGTTCAATACAAGTTTCTACCAAATCTAAATACGGAATTAATCCGATGTGTGATGGTGTCACTTTTAAGAAATTAATTCCACTATTTTTAGAAAATACTTCTTTCAAAATAATAGAAGTTTCATTACTTGGGTAGATGATTATTGTATCTCCTCTTAGTAAGGTGGTAAAAATTGTTGTAAGCGTGAGGTCAAATGATAATGATGTAAAAAGTGCTGTATGAAAACCTGAATTATTATTAAAATAATGGGCATTAGCCCATTGTACATAATTAACGATACTACTATGTCCAACTGATACTCCTTTAGGATACCCTGTTGAACCTGATGTGTAGATGGTATATGCCAAATCCTGAGCCGATACAGGAACGAAAGAAAACTCCGTTTCGTCACACAAGTCTTGTATATCAATCACAAAAATATCACCACTGTACACCTCTCCTATTTTGAGGAAATAATCCATCTCCGTAATGACCAAATTTACTTTTGCATCAGCAAGAATATATTTAATTCGTTCATCTGGATAGTCCATATCAATAGGTATATAACATCCACCAGCTTTCATAATTCCTAAAATACTTATCAAAGCATACTCATTTCGTTGGGTCAATAAGCCAATCATTGCTCCTTTCTGAATAGAATAATCTTGCAAAATCTTATTTGCCAAGCCATTAGCTCTTTCATTAAGCTGTTGATAAGTCAAGGTTTCATCACCACAAACAATGGCAATGGCATTTGGTGTTTTAATAACTTGTTCTTGAAATAAATCTAATAAAGTCTTATCGGAATTTTTGTGGTGTCTTGGAGGTTGAAAATCAAATAGTAAATTAGTACGTTCATCACAAGATAAATATGGTAGCGATGAAAGGTTGAAGGTTGGATTTTCTAAAATGGATTCTACTAAGTTCTTATAATGCCTTAAAAATCTTTCTGCACTCTGAATAGAAAACAAATCTGAATTATAATTTAGGTTCATTATTAACCCATTTTGTGTTTCCGTAAATATGAATTCTAAATCATATTTACTCCTTTTAGGGTTGAATGAAAAGGGTTTCAAAGTAGAATCGCCCAGAGCAATTATTTCGTTTTCTGAAAAATTATGATAGTCAAAAATTACATCGAAAAGCGGGCTTCGGCTCGAATCCCATGCCAAATCAAGCGAGTCAATAATAAGATTAATTGGATAATCTTGATAATTAAATGCTTCTAAGATTAATTCTTTTACTTTCGATAAATATTCTGCAAAAAGAGCTGATGAATCAATTTTATTTTTCAAGGGCAATACGTTGACAAAATATCCGATTTGATTTCGTAACTCACGAGAGTCTCTACCAGAAGTAGGTACACCAATGATAATTTCATCCTGCCCAGAATACTTACTTAGTAGAAGATTGACTACTCCCAAGAAAAATATAAACATACTTGTTCCTTGAGCATTATTGATTTTTTGTACTTTTTCAAGTGTTGATTTTTCCAAAAAATTACTCACAGTGCCTCCATAATAACTTTTCAAGGTGGGTCTGGGAGCATCAGTCGTTAGTTCAAGCAAGGGAATGGCTCCTGCCAAAGTATTATTCCAATACTTCTTGGCATCGTCAGCCCACACACTTGATAATTTATTTTTCTGCCATTCTGAATAGTCTTTGTACTGTATTTTTAACGGTTCTAAGGCAATTTTTTGATTTTTTAAAAGGCTATTGTAAATAACCGTTATCTCATTTGTAAGAATAGTACCTGACCAACCATCTGAAATAATATGATGGATTACATACACTAAAATTCTTTCTTGGCTATTGATTTCAATAACATTTACTCTAAACAAAACTCCTTTTTTTAAATCAAATAAAACACTATTTTCTTTTTCAATTAATTCTGCAATATCGTCCTCATTATTAGTATTGACAGACTGGTAATTTACATTAAAAATTACATCACTCATGGGTAAAACCTGCTGCATAGGTGTATCATCTACACTTATAAAGCGAGTACGCAGACTTTCATGTCTTTCAATAAGCTTTAGACACGCCTCATTTAAGACATTTTTATCAATACTACCACTCAAATAAAAAGCCCCTACAATATGATAGGCATTTTCTACCATACCAAGTTGCTCTAAAATCCAGAGCCTTTTCTGAGCATCCGATAATTGATAATACTCCTTCACTGGTGCAGTATCTATTCCCTCATTTTGTGCAATAGTTGACGTATTTTCATTAAAGAATTCAATTATCTCTTGCTTATTTTTCAATAAGTCTTCTTTAATTTCAGGTTTTAATTCGCCCTCACATTCCACAACAAGTTGATTATTTACTACTTTAATTCTAATTCCTTCTTGCTTCAATTGAGTGAATAGTCTTAATACTTTTTTCATTGTTATTTAAAATGTCTTGAGTTTTTAAATATTGCGATTCAAGGTAATTCAAAGTACAAATTGGTTTACATTTTCTTGGATTTGAGGTTCACGTTCTGTCAGATGTAACCATTTTAGTGCTTCAATTTCAACGGATAATTCTTCAATTGTAGGATTCATAAATAGACTCCTTAATTTTAATTTTATGCCCATCTCATCTTGAATCTTTGCCACTACTTGGGTCGCTATAAGCGAATGTCCTCCTATTTCAAAAAAGTTCTCATTGATTCCGATTTGTTTTTTCCCGAGTACAGTTTCCCAAATTTCAGATATATTTTTTTCTATTTCATTTCGAGGTTTACTGTATTCTTTTTGATTTTCAAAACCTTCAGGTACATATTTCGGAAGTGCCTTACGATCTATTTTCCCATTTACATTCAAGGGAAATTCATTTATTCGCATGAATGAGGTTGGAATCATATAATTAGGTAGGTTTTTACCTAAATAAGATTTTAACTCATAAATATCCAGTTCAAGGTCACTGATATAATACGCTATCAGTTGTTTGTTGGCATCTTTACCATCAGCTGTTACTAAAGCTGACTTTACTTTTGGGTGTGAAGAAAGACAATTTTCTATTTCACCTAACTCAACTCTGTATCCTCTGATTTTAATTTGATGATCTCTTCTGCCGATGAACTCCATGTTGTTATCAGGCATCATTCTACCCAAATCTCCAGTCTTATACATCATACCTCCCATATAAGTATTGAAGGGGTCTGGGATGAAGGCGTTTTTTGTCTTCTCTAAATCATTTATGTATCCTTGAGCCACACCAACTCCGCCTATATACAATTCGCCAACTACCCCAATCGGAACTGGGTTTAAAGCTGAATCAAGTATATAAAAAGAATTATTATTGATTGGTTTTCCGTAGGGAATACTCACCCAATGTGGCTCAGTTTTGAGGATTGGATAAAAATTAGACCATACCGTTCCTTCTGTTGCACCACCTAAACTAATTACCTGAGTATTTGGAAAGTAATTTTTAATTTTATTGGGTAAATTAACAGGAATCCAATCGCCACTCATAAACACAACACGGAGACTATTATTTGAGTAATTACCATTTCTTTCAAGTTCCGAAACCAATAAATTCATTGTTGATGGTACTGAATTCCAGAAAGTGATTTGCTCATTTTCAATAATATCACCCAAAAGCTCTGTATCTTGAATAACCTCTTTTGTTACCATAACGACGGTACCACCTGATGCCAAGGTTCCAAAAATATCATAGACTGATAAGTCAAAGCACATAGAGGTTACACACAAAACTTTATCATTCACTCCCACTTCAAAGGTCTTATTGACCCACTCCACCAAATTAACTGCAGCATGATGTTCAATCATAACCCCTTTGGGTTTGCCTGTTGAGCCAGATGTGTAAATAATATACGCTAATTCATCACTTGGCTTGATGGTTGGTAAGTTTTCAGTAAGAAAATTTGATAAATCTTGGGTTGAAATATTGATAAAATCTACTTCTGCATTTTGTTGATTAATGATTGGATAAACATCATCCGTAATAACAGTTTTTATATCAGAATTTGTGATAATATATAGTTGTCTTTCTAAAGGATATTCTGGGTCAATTGGCACATAGGCAGCACCAGCTTTCAAAATTCCATACATTCCAATAATCATATCAAATCCTCTGTTGGTAATCAACCCAACGTTATCACCATTTTTTACGCCACTCTCAAAAAGAAAATTAGCTAATTGATTCGCTTTCTGATTGAGTTCGTCGTAAGTTATTGAGCGGTTTCCACATCTAATTGCTGTGCCGTTGGGTGTAATCCTAACCTGTTCTTCAAATATTTGATGCAAGGTTTTAGACTTTGAGTATGGTTTTTGGGTATCATTAAATTTAATTAAAAGTTGCTCTTTTTCATTTTCAGAAACATAGTCATGCTGAATGATTGGAACTTGTGGGTTTTCTAATAGCTGTCCAATAATTGTCTGATAATGCTCGGCAATGGTTGTAATTCTACTTTCTGAAAAAAGGTCTGTATTGTAAGCAATAGTTATCTCAAGGTTCGCTTCATTGAAGTAAAATGTTAAATCATATTTATTAGCTGAAATATTTATTGGGAAGTCTGACGCAACAATTTCACTTTCAGTATTATTCTGATTTGAAGTTATATCTGTTTTAACATCAATGTTTGATGAAACAAATAATACATCAAATAAAGCGGAACGACTAATATCTCTTTCAAGCTGAAGTGTATCAACTAATTTATCTAAGGGATATGATTGATGTTCAAAAGCTCCGATAACCGTTTCTTTAGTTTTTGTCAAAAGACTATCAAAAGTTTCATCAGTTTCAAATTTTGTTCTAATTGCCAAAAGATTAAGATAAAATCCAATTTGTTCTTGCAAATCAATGTGTTCACGACCTGCAACGGGCGAACCAACAATAATATCCTTCTGTCCTGAATATCGAAACAGTAATACTTTTACTGTACTCAACATAATCATAAACTTACTTACTTGCTTGCTTTCACTTATCTGTCTAATTGTATTCCAGTGAGTTTTAGATAATTTCAATTTAACCAGTTGGCTATTGAATGTTTTGGTAGCAGGGCGTTGAAATTCAGTAGGGAACTCTAAAACAGGAAGCTCACCTGAAAATTGTTCTTGCCAATATTTCTTATGGACTTCTAAGGCATTATTTGATATTAATCCACTTTGCCATGCTGCAAAATCCTTAAATTGCAATTTCAATGGCATCAAAGGATTTGGTTGCTTTCTTACAAAAGCACTGTAAAGCATTTTCACCTCGTCTTGCAGAATTTTAATTGACCAACCATCAGAAATAATATGGTGCATTGAACATGACATAATGAAAGTATCATGTGCAACTTTATATAAATTAACCCGAAGTAATGGACCATTTTGTAAATCAAACTTTTCTTGAAACGATTGTTTAATTAAAACTTCGGCTTGATTAAATGGGTCATTTTCTGAGCATAAATCAACATGATTTACGCTAAAACCACTTTCTAAAACAGAAAGAATCTTTTGCTTTGGTACGTTATTAACATTGACAAATACTGTCCGAAGAACCTCATGTCTTTCCACGACAGTCATAAATGCACGATTGAACGCATTTATATCAATTTTTCCAATCAGTTTTTGTACTCCTATGAGCGTATAGGCATTTTGTTCTTCCTCCAACTGGTCTATAAACCATAGCCTTAACTGTGCATTTGAAAGGTCATATTCATTCCTATCCGAGGTAATTATTGGAATTGGCAAATTGATAATACTTTCTTTGCTTGAAATTATAGTTGCCAAATCAGTTAGAATCGGATTATTAAAAACCTCTTCAACCCCAAGGCGAATATTTAGTCGCTTTTCTATAATACCCACTAATTGTATTACTTTCAGAGAATGCCCTCCCATATCGAAGAAGTTACTATTTTTTCCAATCACAGAAACTCCCAATAATTCAGCCCAAATATCGCCTAATAATATTTCATTGGGGGTCTCTAATGGTTCATCAATATTACTTATATGCTCCATTTGAGGAATAGGCAATTCTTGTCTATTTAACTTTCCGTTACTCGTGAGTGTCCAATCCTTTACTTCAACAAAATATTCAGGTATCATATAATTGGGGAGTGATTTACTCAAAAACACTCTCCATTGCTGTTTAGTAGGCAAAATATCATTTTCATTAGCTTGAGTATAAGCCACTAAATAAGTACCAAAATCTGCATCTTCATGAGCAATAACCACTGCTTGTTTTACAGCTTCATGCTCTTTCATGATTGTCTCTATTTCTCCTAATTCAATTCGATAACCTCTAATTTTAATTTGGAAGTCTAATCGTCCCATATACTGAATATTACCGCTTTCAGTCCAACAAGCAACATCTCCAGTACGGTATAATTTTTCACCTTTTTGAAATGGGTTTTCTACAAATCTTTCAAGACTCAATGCTTCTTTATTCAAATATCCTTTTGCTAAACAGACACCTCCGATGTATAATTCTCCACATACACCTACAGGAACTAAATTCTGATGTTTGTCTAATATAAGTAATTTTATATTGGTTATTGGCTTTCCGATTGGAATCAGATTTTTTGAACCATCTGATGGTAAAGATTCGTAATAACTGACTTCTATTGAGGCTTCTGTGGGTCCATAAAGATTGTGCAGTGGAACATTAAATCTATCATAATGTAGTCCAACGATATCGGGAGTCATGGCTTCTCCGCTCATAAATATATGACGTAATGAACTGAGCTTTTTAAATTCACTATCCGTTATTGAATTCAAAAAGGCTCTATACATACTCGTAACAAAATGAATGGTAGTTACGCCATACTTCAAAACTAAATCACTTAAAACCAATGGGTTATATATTGCTTCTTTCGGACAGATAGCCAATTTACTCCCAAAACAAAGAGGCAAGAAAAACTCCCAAACAGAAACATCAAAACAATAAGTAGTCTTCTGTAAAATGACATCTTCGGTGGTAAAATCATAGTGTTTTCGCTGCCATTCTAAGCGATTAACCACCCCTCTGTGTGCCACCATAACACCTTTGGGCTGTCCTGTTGAGCCTGATGTATAGATAATATATGCCAAATCATCTGGTAATATCTCCATACTTAGGTTTACATTCGAGCATTCATTTAAGTCATTTAAAATTGAGTCAATCTCTATAACCTCTTCTTCAAAAGTATTAGGAATATTTTGGTTGGAAAGCGTGTTCGTCAGAATGACTTTGGTTTTAGAATCTTTCAATAGATAATCAATTCTATCAGTTGGAAAGCTTGGGTCAATGGGAATGTAGGCTGCCCCTGTTTTTAATATGGCTAATAAGCTCACCACCATCTCAACAGACCTATCAATACATACACATATAAAATCTCCTTTTTTTACTCCTTTTTTTAATAAGTAATGAGCTAATTGATTCGCTCTTTTGTTTAATGCTTCGTACGAAAGATTTTCATTTTCACTCAATAAAATTATTGCTTCTGGGGATAACTGCACCTGAGTTTCAAATAAACTTATTAGGGTATCAATTTCTGAACGTTTTTCAACGATTCCAGTACTTTGAGTGGTTAATAGTTCTATTTCTTCTTGACTCAAAAAGTTAATTTCACCAATTTTAATGGTTGGATTTTCAACAACGCATTTAAGTAAATTTTCAAAATGAGCTAAAAATCGTTTCGCTGAAACCTCATTAAAAATATTTTCATTGTAATTGAAAGAAATATGTAGGCAATCTTCTGATTCTTGACAGGTAAGTTCTAAATCATATTTACTGATGTGAGTATCAACCGTAAACTGACGTAACCCTATATTGCCGAAGGTAATCGTATTTTTATCTGAAAAATTTTGATAATTTAATAGTACTTCAAATAGGGGGTTTTGATTTGTATTTCTTGATAAATTCAAATCCTCAACAATGCTATCAAATGGATAATCTTGATGATTATATGCCTCTAAAGTATTTTTTACTGTTTGAGATAACAGAGATAAAAAATCCTGACTTGAATCTATCTTTGAACGCAAAGCCAAAAGATTAACATAAAAACCTATCTGATTATCTAAATCAATATCACCTCTCCCAGAAACTGGAGAACCAATTATGATGTCTTCTTGTCCTCCATAACGATGCAATAAGATGACAAGCATAGCTTGTATTTTCATGAAAATACTGCCTGAATTTTTTCCACCAAGATTCCTTAATTTATCCAATAAGGGGCGATGAATGGTCGTAATCACGAAACTCCCTTCACGTTTATTAGTACTAACATTAATGTTCTTTATTCCTAAATTTAGAATTGGTAATTCACCATTTAATTTATTTAACCAATAGTTTTTAGCTTTTGAAGCTCTTTCACTATTTAAAAATTGAGTTGACCAAGTACTATAATCTTTGTATTGAATTCGCAAAGAAGGCAGTTCCACTGGTTTTCTTAATAAAAATTGATTGTAGCATTGTTGTAATTCATTGACAAATACTTCAAAAGACCAGCCATCAAAAATGATGTGGTGTACACTGAAAATTAGGTAGTTTTTTTCAGTATCTGATTCTGTCAAACACACCCTCATCAAATTATCATTTGCCAAATCAAAGGGTTTATTAATGTAATTTTTAAAGAATTCTGGCTCAATTTCTGAGTTTATAAAATGATAATCAACTGAAAAATTTACAGAATTATAGGGAATTACTTTTTGGTAAGGAATATTGTCATTTGTGACAAATCGAGTTCTTAAAATTTCGTGTCTTTTGATTAAAAACTGTAAGGCTCTATTAAGAATCTCATAATCTAATTTCCCATCTATCTCAAAGCATCCAGAAATATGATAAGAAGAACCAAGACCAAATTTATCCAAAACCCAAAGACGAGTTTGGGCATTTGAAAGAAGATAACCTTCATTATTTTCTTCAACAACTGGTATGGGTTGGCGTACTGACTCATTGCGAAGGCTAACTAATTCAGCCATGTCTTTCAATACAGGAAACTTGAAGACTTCATCAATTTTTATTTCTACTCCGAAACGTTGATGTATTCTTGACACTAATTGGATTGCTTTCAAGGAGTGCCCACCCACTTTGAAAAAATCAGTATTTCTTCCCAGAGATTTATTTTCTAAAAGTTCGCTCCAAATCTCTCTCAGAACTATCTCATGATAATTGTTTAGTACTTCTTCAAAAGCTGTATCTTCTTTCTCTACTTTTAAATTAAGCAAAAAGCTTCTATCTAATTTTCCATTACTATTTAGTTTCCATTCATTGACTTGAATAAATTGTTCTGGAACCATGTAGCTGGGCAATTGCTTACTTAAATAATCTCTCCATTCTTGGTTAGAAGGTATTGAGGTTTCTACTGTGGAGCTATTTTGGATGGTAGATTCTTTAGTTTCATACTCAAAATATGCTACTAAAAAATCGTTAGCTTCTGTATCTTTTTGAGCTAAAACCACTACCTGTTTTACCCCTTTATAGGTCTTCATATGTGCTTCAATCTCCTCCAACTCAATACGATAGCCACGAATTTTCACTTGAAAGTCAATTCTACCTAAATAAACAATATTTCCATCGGCTTGTACTGTTGCTAAATCACCTGTTTTGTACAGTTTTTCATGACGGATGAAAGGGCTATCTATGAATTTTTCGATAGTCAATGTGGGTTTATTCAAATATGATTGGGCTAATCCAATGCCACCAATGTATAATTCACCAATGACACCCTCTGCGACTAATTTTTGGTTTTTATCCAATACATATAACTGCGTATTTGCAATGGGTTTGCCAATAGGAATATGAACAAGTGACCTATCGGCTGACTTTGTTTCATAAAAACTTACATCAACAGAGGCCTCTGTGGGTCCATAAAGATTATGAAGGGGAATGTTTAATTTGTCATAATGTTCACCTACTAAATCGGGGGTAAGTGCTTCTCCACTGAGCAAGATATGTCGCAGAGTGATGATGCATTGCTTAGTTTTATTGGTCAATGCTCCTAAAAATACTCGATACATACTTGGAACAAAATGCACGGTTGTAACGCCAAAATGCTCAATTATGTTACATAACTCATCAGGGTTATAGACTGTATTTGATGGACAGAGGACTAATTTACCACCGTAGCAAAGCGTCATGAAGAACTCCCAAACCGACACATCAAAGCAAAAAGTAGTTTTTTGAAGTATTACATCATTTTCTGAAAAACCATAATGGTTCCACTGCCACGTAATTCTATTAACAATACCAGCATGAGCAACCATTACTCCTTTGGGATATCCAGTTGAACCCGAAGTGTAAATTACATAAGCTGTATCATTAGGAGAAATTTGAATATGTAAGTTTTGTGTGGATAATAAATTCAGTTCATCATTTATTTTATCCAAAAGGATTATTGTTTTCTCTGGTAGTTCTGAGAAAATTGCCTCATTCAAACTCACATCTGTTATGATAGTCTTAGCAACAGAATCATCTATCAAATAATGGATTCTGTCTTTTGGAAATGCAGGGTCAATGGGGATGTAGGCAGCACCAATTTTCATAATTGCCAAAAGGCTAATTACCATTTCTACTGACCTTTCTAAACAAACACCCACTAAATCTCCTTTTGTGACATTTTGCGATTGTAGATAGTGAGCCAACTGATTGGCTTTGCTGTTTAATTCCTCATAACTAATAATTGATTCTTTCTCAAGAACCCCAACGGACTTAGGCTTTTGGGCTACTTGTTTTTCAAACAAACTTACAAGTGTTTCTTGGGGGCTTAGTAATTTTCGAGTATCATTATTTTTCTCAATCAACCTATACATCTCCTCTACGGATAAATAGGTCAATTGGCTAATTTTTATACTTGGACTACTGACAACATTAGATAATAATTCTTCAAAATGCGTTAAAATTCTTTCAGCGGTGGTACTCGTAAAAATATCACTATTGAAATTTAATGAGACATCCAAGCCATCCTGCTTTTCTTTGAATGTGAACTCTAAATCATATTTACTACTTTTTGAAGCAACAGGATTTTGGTGAAGTGTGGCTTCTCCCAATGCAATGACATTATTTTCCGTTAATCCTTGAAAATTAAGTAATACTTCAAATAATGGATTTAAACCATTGTCTCTTGGTAAGTTAATATCCTCAATTAATTTATCAAACGAATAATCTTGATAATCAAAAGCAACGATTGTTTCTTTTGAAATTCGAGATATAAATTCTAAAAAGCTCTCATTTTGTGATATTTTGGTTCTTAATGGTAGTAAATTTACATAAAATCCAATCTGATTATCTAACTCCTTACTTCCCCTTCCTGAAACTGGTGTTCCAATAATAATATCTTCCTGTCCACTATACTTTTGAAGTAAAATTGAAAGCAAAGCTTGAAGTTTTACAAACAAGATGGAGTTGTCTAACCCCTTTAATTTATTTAGATTTTCATTATTTATTTTAGTGCTAACAATCCCACCTTTATGACTTTTAACTAAAGGACGAGAAAAATCAGTTGGAAGCGTCAGAACGGGCAAAGTTCCCTCTAATCTTGAAATCCAATAATTCTTTGCTTCAGTTGCCCATTCATTATTATTCAGTCTTTCGTTAGACCATGCGGCAAAATCTTTATATTGAATTTTAAGAGGAGCTACTGAGATTTCTTTCCCAATTAATAAGTTTTGATAATAACTTTGTAATTCCGCAACGAATACATCAAAAGACCAAGCATCAAAAATAATGTGGTGCATAGAAAAAATTAAGCATTGTTCTCCCAAGTCAGATTTGCTCAAACAAACCCTTAATAAATTATCTTTTGATAAATCGAAAGGTTTATTTGAATAATTATTGGTAAAAACTTGCAAGTCTTCCGTATTTGATTCAAAATAATCTACCTGAAAATTGATGGTTTCTATTGGTAAAACTATTTGTTTCGGAACGCCATCAATAGTAATAAAACGAGTTCTGAGAATTTCATGACGCTCAATCAGAGCAAACAATGATGCTTCAAAAATTGGTAAATCTATGTTTCCCTCAACAACAAAGCTACCAGAAATATGGTAGGATGTACCTGCCCCTAATTGCTCTGTAATCCAGAGACGTTTTTGCGAATTGGATAAATCGAATATACCAGACTCTGAAACAACATTTGGAATCAGGCTTGATGAAACTATTTTACTTGTTGAAACAAAATCAGAAAACTCTTGAAGCGTTGGATTGTTGAAAATATCACTTACACCAACTTTTAGTTTTAGGTTTTCCTCAACCCTTGAAACCATTTGGATAGCCTTCAATGAGTGCCCACCAATCTTAAAAAAATTATCGGTTAAACTTATGATTTCTTTACCTAAGATTTCTTGCCAAATTACAGTCAATTTTTGGTCTAATTCATTTCTGGAATCTACAAAATCATGTGTAAAATCTTTTTTAAATTCCAACGATAACAATTTTTTACTATCTATTTTACCATTTAATGTTAAAGGTAATTTAGGGAGTAGTTGTACCGTAGAAGGCAACATATATGAAGGTAGATGCTGAGATAAATAATGTAAAATATTATCAATTGATAGATTTTGTGAGGTTTCTATAAAAGCTTCTAACTGTGTATCTCCTTCATAGTCCCGAGCAATTACTATTACATTATCAATTCCTGGATAGGTTAATAAAACTGATTCCACTTCGCCGATTTCAATTCTAAATCCTCTGATTTTTAATTGATTATCATTTCTACCAATAAAAATTAAATTACCTTCCGCATCCCATTTACCAATATCTCCAGTTCGATAAAGCCTTTCCCCTTCAACAAATGGATTGGCGACAAATTTCTCACTATTTAGTTTTTCATTATGCAAATATCCTCTTGCTATTCCATGCCCTGCCACAACAATTTCTCCTCTCACACCCATGGGTACTAATCGCATACATTCATCCACTATATATACCGATGTATTAGCAATAGGTTTCCCAATAGGTACAATTTTAGAGATTTCTTTCTCTGGATCTACTTTAAAAATTGACGCACAAACGGCGTATTCCGTTGGTCCGTAGGCATTAAAATAATCTATTTTATGCCCAAAATAATTGGCATCTTCTACTTGGGCTGCTTCCCCCGCCGTTATAATTACTCGTAGAAAATCTAATGACTTTTTATGGATTCTACTTAAATATACGGGCGGTAGTGTTACAACGGATACTTCTTGATTTTTGGCATAATCAGTGAATAAGTTTATATCACTGATGGTTTCTTGAGAAATAAGTACTAACGTTGCTCCTACATAAAAAGCCATTCCAATTTCCGAAATTGAAGCATCAAAAGAAAGAGATGCAAATTGCATAACTTTATCTTCGGGTTTAATTCCAAATGTACGTATTTGGTCAAGCGACATATTTATATGCCCTTTGTGCTCAATCATAACCCCTTTTGGCTTTCCAGTTGAGCCAGAAGTATAGATAATATATGCTAAATTAGTTTCGGTATGTTTTTTTTGTGGATTACAGTTATTAATTTCTAAGGTTTCAAATTGAATATCCATAACAAACAACTCTCCTTGAAAACCTCCAATATCAAACATGAAATCAGAGTCTGTCATCAATAACTTCACCCCAGAATCTTCCATGATGTATTTTTTTCTTTGTTCAGGATAAAAAGGATCTATTGGTAAATATGCTCCTCCCGCTTTTGCGATACCTAACAAAGCAATTATCATTCTTTCGGAACGATTTGCCATAACACCAATAACTTCTTCTGGCGTAATTTTGTACACATCTCTCAAATAATGTGCTAAATGGTTTGCTTTTTCATTAATTTCACGGTACGTCCACTTCTGATTTTCAAATTGAACAGCAATGGCATCAGGAGTTGAATTAACTTGCTTTTCAAAAAGGCTATCAATGGTACTATTCACAGGGTTGACTTGTTCTCGATAGCCCAAGCCTTTCGATAATATCCTCACCTCCGATTCCGTCAAGTAATCAAGACCTGTAACTTTATTATCAAAAGAATTTTCCTGAAACTGTTGTAGTATATTTATGAAATGATTTAGAAAGTTATCTAAAACTCCTTTCTCTATTACAGAATCATTGTATGAAAGAGTTAATAAAACATCCGATACGCCCATTTTCTGGACATTCAAATAGACATTATACTTATCTATTTGACTTGCTCGACTATTTACTTCCTCGAAATTAAAACCGTAATTTGATAATGATTCGGAGTCATTAATTAACTGAATATCAACATTTTGATATTTGACACTTTCTTGAACTTCGGTCTGTACGGTTTTTAAGCTCTCTTTCAGAGTAAAATTTTGAAAGTTATCGAACCTATAATAAATCAATCCCGAAGGTTCTTGTAAATCATTGTTTGGAGTTTTGATTTTTTGACTTGAAATATAAAAAGAGTTGCCAAAATATTTTTCAAGCAGAATGGCATATACCGTAAGAAAACAGGTATATTCTAACAACTTATTTCCTTTTGAAATTGAGCAAAGCTGAATATATAACTCATCAGTAAGACAGGCTTTCTGCAATGTAAAGGTTTGATTTTCAGAGGCATTTGCTTGATTTTTTACAGGAGAAACATGAATTAGTTTATCATTCCAATAGTTTTCAGCCAGTTTCTTTTTTATATTATAATTTCTATCGCTCATGTCATTAAAGGTTCAATTGTAATGTTTATTTGTAATAATTAAAAACTGAAATCCATATCAAATAAGTCTTGTTCGGACATCATCTCTTCCTCAATTGTCAATCGTAAATTTGATAAAATTATTGATGGGTTTTCCGTAACTTGTTCGAGAAGACTATTGAGCCGTTTTGAAAGAATCCAAATAGTTGTTTCTTCAAAAATATCAGTATTATATTCGATGACTATTCTGAGGGAATTGCCCTCATCGTAACCATGAAACCAAATATCGTTTTTTGAAGTTTTTGAGGCAATTGAACGTTGATTAATGTCAATCCCTTCTGCATTCATTTTATCAAAACTAAATTTTTCATGCCACGTGAAACCCACATCAAAAAGGCGAGGATAGTGCTTATTGAATGTATTACTAAGGGTTTCAAGGACTAATGGAAATGGATAGTGCTGATACTTATATAATTCAAGAACCTTATTTTTAACACGCTGACCGTAGGATAAGAATGAATCTTTTTCGGAATATCTGGTTCTGATAGCAATATCATTTACATAAAAACCAATTTGATTCTCTAAGTCTTTATGAATTCTCCCTGAAACAGGTGTGCCAATTACAATATCATTTTGCTTATTTTCGTGAAAAAGCAGCGTTTTCAAACTTGTTAAGAGGGTAATAAACAATCCACCCTGCTTTTTGCTAATTTCTCTTAACTTGGTTGTAACATTAAGCGATAACTGTATTGAAATACTATCCCCATTCCCACTTGCTACATTAGGTTTTTGAAAGTCGTGCCGTATAGAAGGTAGAAGGTTCCAATCTTTAAATTCATTTACCCAAAACTTACTTATTTCTTTATATTCTTCATTCTGTTCCTGTTTCAGAAGCCATTGAGTACACTCTTTACTTTGTAGTGTAAGAATAGGCAATTCAATGGCTCTGCGATGAATGTAGTGTCCATATAGTTCCATGAATTCTCTTGCCATAATTTGTAAAGACCATTCATCTGAAATAATATGGTGCATTGAAACCATCAATAGAAACTGATTTCCCGCAAACTGAACTACTTTAACTCTGAAGGGCAATTCACTGGAAAGTTCAAAGGGTTTAATAGTAAACGTTTCAATTATTTCGGAAACAATTGAGTCATTATAATTATCCTCAATATGTAGTAAATCTTCTTTTATAACTTTAAAATCAACATTTTCAATTGGATTAATCTTCTGAAATGGTGTATCATTTACTTGTATAAAAGTAGTTCTCAGGCTTTCGTGCCGAGTAGCAATTGCTACAAATGCTTTATTAAGAGCATCCATATCCAGTTCACCCTTCAATTCAAAAACGCCATTGATATTGAAAACTTCTTTATTTTTTTGAAGTTGATGAGCCACCCATAGTCTTGTTTGTGAGCTGGATAATGGATAATACGCTTGTGGGGGAATATGAGTAGGTATGCTTTCATAATGCCCACGAGTTTTACTCTCCAAAGCCAACACCAACTTCTCTATGGTCGTATGTTTGAAAAGTTCCTCTACCCCCAATTTAACCCCTAACTGCTGGTGTATCCGA
>JALONS010000473.1 GCA_025454855.1 Arcicella sp. | reverse complement strand
GCAAAATTACTCGGTAAATTTCAGATTAACAATGCTGTTTTTGGATTTTTATGAGATTTTTTGCTAAAAAGAGGTAGTTTTGTTGGATTGGATTAAGTTACTTTTCTACAAAACCCTATACAAAAGCTCTTGTTTTGAAAGTAAATCGTGAAAGGAAAAAGAAAGATACTGATTTTGTTTGACTACTTGAAAAATACACTGTGTTGTCAATTCTCCATCTCTATTCATCCGCATATCATTGCGGGCATCGCCCGTACCACCATGCAAATGAAAGTCGATTACTTGCTTAGGGGTCACAGCCGTATTTTGAGTTCTAAAATCAGTAAACCATTGCTCTCTTGCGTTACGTATTTCTAAAGGATATAAGGTAGCTGATGACCAAATATGAGCCTGAGAAGGGTCTTTTGAAGTGTAATGTAATTGTGTACCATCCCATCTGAATTCACAAATCTGAAGGTTATTTTTAGTATGGACAACAATCAACGTAAAATTTTCTATATTGGCGAATGAATAGTTTCCTATGAAATTATCAACGGTATCAAACTTAAAAAAATCTAAAATTATTTGTCCTCTACTTTGGCGATAAGGAGGTTGATGAACGTGATTTTCAAAAGCCCCATTGAGTAAACAAATAGTATAATCGTCGGAAGTAGCAAGCCAAGTACCACCTGCTTGGGCATCTTTCGGGAAAAATACTTGTTTACCGTTGATAATATATTTTCTCGGAGGTATAGCTTTGGGGCGAGCTATAGATTCATCTCGATTATTGGTAAGAATAAACCCCTGATTTCCAAGGGGTATAAATGTCAGCACACACATGATGTTCAATGGTTTATTTTGAATATCAATTGATAAATAAGTTACTCAGTATCTGATTACTTCTGTAAATTTATACTCAATTCTCTACTCGGTATCGGATGGTTGAATGGGCTACTCCAAAGTTTTTAGGAATGATAATTTCTGGATAAACTTCGTTTAATCCAATTTTGATAATGGCTAAGTGATGTATGGTATGCTCAATCAGATAGGTCAGTTCTCGGTAAAAACTACTGGCAACTTCCACAGGCTCATCCCCCCCAAACCTTGTCCGAAGTATCAGAGGTCGGTCAGAGGTAAATACGGATAGTTTTTCTTTTATCTCTTCTAATAATCCTACGGTAAAATCTTTATCTACTTCGAAATTCAGTAATATGCCTAACGTGCTGACCAGTAGTACTGTAATGCAGCGGACGAAGAGCATCTGTGTAAACCTCGGGGGTGAGGTCTGTCAATAGTTCCGTTAATTGATTAATAATTTCTATGTTAGTCTGTTGAAGCATAATGTATTGGGGCAGTCATTGAAGTCTGCAAATATTTTATCTGATATTATCTAAGAATTGACTCTAAACACAAATCATTCATCATCAATAAGTTAGTTTAACCATTTTCAATTCTTCTTTTACTCCTTTACGGCATTTACCACGATGGAGAACTTACTCCTTTACGGCATTTACCACGATGGAGAACGTCACACTATCACTCATACCAAGCGTCCCTCCTCCTACTGACCAGTCCCTGCGATTGATATTGGTACTTCCTTGAAAGGTAGCTTTATTTCCCTCCTGACTAAACGTAAAAGGAATTTTTACATTTTTCGTAGTGGCTTTCATGGTTAAATCAAAATACCCTATGTAGTTATCCCCGTCCTTCTCTATTTTGGTAGTTTTCATTCTCAAAGTCGGATATTTGGCTACATCAAAGAAATCCTTCTTTTCTTTTAAATGCTTGTTTCTCAAAGAGTTATCCGTATCAATCGTGTTAGCGTCTACGGTTGCCTGCAAACTTGAATTAGCCAAATCATCAGGAGAAAATTTGATTGTACCCGCAAAACCTTTGAATCTTCCATCAACCGTAGCCCCAAGCATTTTTATCTTGAAGGATACCCCTGCTGTAACTGGTTTCCAAGTTTGAGCATTCACAATGTTTACTAAACTTACGAGAAGTGCAATAATTAGGTTCTTTTTCATGTTTGTTACAAAGTATGTAATACGTTGAATCATTGGCAACATTCACTACCAATGATTCATTTAAAATGAAGTTTATTGATGAAAAGTGTGTGTTCAAAATTTATAAGAAACCGCTATCATTGGCATTAATGATTTATAACGCCATCTATCATTGAGTAGCCCGTTTATTTCTACTTTTTTATCCGTGATTAGTTCAACAAATTGAAAACTTGCCCCTGCCCGAATACCAATCTTATCTGAAACCCAATAACGAGCGTACAATTCAGAGTTCAAACTGCCGATGTCAGAATCACTCACCAATAAAAAATTCCAAGTTTCTGGATTAGAAGACGAGGAGGTTGAGCCATCCGTAAATTTCCTTTTGTTTCTTTTAGAGATTAATTCTCCTGTAACGGTACTCCCCCAAGTTTTACCAGTGGCATCGATGTTAAAACCAACTTCTAATTTTTTACTGATGGCATACTGCAAATTTATAGAAAAGTTCAGTGCTACGGTTTGAAAAGACTGTACTCGGAAAGTATCAATATTTGCTACGAGGTCATCTGAGAAAAGAGCGGTAAAACTCGAACTCCCTGAAGTAAATTTAGCGGGAGCAGTTCTAAAATCTTGGCTTCCACCAAAATAAGGCGTTATTCTTACACCATAACCCACTTTAAAACGATTCGATTTCCCAATACCAAACATTTGGGTAAAAGATATAGCGGGCGAAAAACCCGAACCAGCACTCA
>JALONS010000287.1 GCA_025454855.1 Arcicella sp. | reverse complement strand
ACCCAATTTTCATTTCAAATTCAAGATTGACAGATATTATCAGTTAATAAATTGAGGTGCAATGTCATTAATGCGATACATTTGTCTGAATTAGGATACTATTTTTTAGATACAACATAAGATTTTTGTTTTCACGCCAAAGCTAAACGATTATCCATTTTTTGATTTCAAAAGTCGATAGCCCAAATAGTTACAATTTTTAATAAACCACAAAATGAAATTATTATCAAAAGGCTTGTTGCTTATTGCTCAATGCTTATTACTCACCGCTTGCTCAATGCTTATTACTCACCGCTTGTGATAGCCAAGACGAAATAAAACGCAAACAATATTACATTGATGGACAAGCACTGTACAAACTACATTGTGCCAATTGTCATCAACAAAATGGCGAGGGTTTAGCGGGGCTTTATCCGCCCATTGCGGGGTCAGATTTTCTGAAAAAAAATAAAGAGCTTGTATTGTGTTCTATGCGTAATGGTTTGAAAGATACCATCGTGGTAAATGGCAAAACGTATCGCCAACCAATGCCAGCCAATGCACAATTACAGGCGTTAGACGTAGCTGAAATAGCAACGTACATCTACAACGAATGGGGCGATGAAAAAACTATTACGGACGTAAAAACGGTACAAAAAGTGTTAGAAGATTGTAAATAGATGCTTGATTTTCGATATTTGATGCTTGTTTTCATACATGGTAGAACGAGTAACAAACATCAAAATAACAATAACTACTGTGGTAAACTCTTAACACTTACAACACCTGTTACTCGACGAATGGTGTAATCGGTGAAATCTTGGTTAGAATCCATACCCACACCGTGTAGCACTTGGTCGGGCGTTTTAATATCAACGGGTTTATCGGTGTAAATTTTCTTCGTATCTGGACTCCAGAAAAGTTCATCGGTTTCCAGAATTTCATTCTTGACTTGATTATTGATTTGTACTCTGCCAATTACTCGGTACAAATTCTTAGCTCTGATGAAACGAGCAGAATCTCCTCTCAATTTAGTAGTATTGTTACCCATTCGGTCGAAGAAAAATACCCTTACTTCTTTCGGATAAATTTTATCTTCATTTGCCATCGTTAATTGAGCTTCGGTGGACATTCGCACAACCAACCTCGCCGAATCTGAATAGGTCATATTAATACCATAAACCTCTGAGATAGGTCCTTTGTATTCTTCTTTTTTAACGTTGTTTTTATCTTCTTCGCAAGAAATTAACAATCCACAGCTAATCAAAAATAGGCAGTAAAAACCTGTCTTTTTCAACCACCCATCAAAACAAAAGTGGTTAGTGTGGACGATTCCGTAAACACTGACCACTCTATGTAATTTTATCCTCAAATTTTCCAATGAATCCATTTTCAAATGACTGTTAATCAACTTTTGGTTTGCGGAACCAGTAGAAATCACCCAAAGAGAATCCAATCACTATTTTGTTATACACTTCTTCTAAACCATTGGTAGCCAAAACACCCCGTTTACCTCGCACATAAGCAATATTCAAATATGAAATAGTCCGAAGAGGTAGAGATGCTCCCACCGAGAAACTCATGTCATTAGCCACATCTTTTCCATTGAAAGCATACGGAGAAGTAGTATAATTTGCTCCTACCCGATACATCACGTGATTAAAATATCCAGAAATGGCATCAAACTTAGGGATAAATTCAGCTCCGAAAGCGAAAGTATGGGAATCTCTGAGGTTTTCAGAAGAGCCATTCAAGTTGCTAAAGCCAGTCCACTGAGTAAGTGAATAATCAAGCGATACTAATAGTTTAGCGGGTTTTTCAAGACTTACACCTACTCGGTACGTAGCGGGTAATTTAATTTTTCCATCTACTTCTTTCAGTGTATCGGCATTAATCAAACTTAGTCCCGAAGCATTACTAATGGTAAATCTTTTCAAAGAGTTCGCTCCTATATTGTGGGCAAATTCTGCCGTTGCACCAATATTCAGTAAATAATCTTTATTCAATTTAGGTTTCCAAGCCCAGCCCAATTTGAAATGCAATCCTGAATAATTGGTACGGTCGGCTAATTTTACTTGGTAACTTTGAGCATCGCTAAAGTTTTGTGTGGTTACATCACGATTGATTACTCCGAACAAGAAAGCACTTTCCAAACCAACGTACATATTTTTCGTAACTTTCAAACCGTTCACGAATACTGCTTTGTTCAATCCTCCGTCACCGCTGTATGTATAAGTTACGCTATCAGTACCGATAATATTGAGTTTTTGACTGGTAAATGTTTTGTAATCTACGGTACTGTAAGGCGTTAAACCCAAAGCGAGCGTCCATTTGGGTGAAGCGGGCAACGCCAACATAATCGGTCCTAAAGTACCGTTATAAGTATCGGCACGTTGGCGATTATTTTGCATAGCTTTAAATTCGGTATTTACACCCATTTCAAAAACGGTATAACGATTCCGAGCCAATAAAGCTGGATTTAAGGTATTGATATTGATACCGTTAGCGTTAGCAACGCCCAAACCTCCCATCATAGCGTTTACGGCAGTTCCGCCTGTATATACTTCACCGATACCTAAATACGACAAAGGGGAATTTGTTTGCTGACCACTGGCATTTGTAGTACTCAATAGGTAATAGACAGTTATCAATAAGTAATATGCTACGTATTTTGATGAGCGAGACAGACGTTCGGGGAAGAACTCTTCAAAACGCATTTTCTGTGAATTGTAATTTTTTTTATTCCTTAACATTATATTCTAAAATTCTATTGAGTCCAATCAGCACCAATTCTGGGATTACAAAGTTCGGGTATTTTATGCGGTTTGCAAAGTATGAAGCATCTCCACCGCAGAAAATGACGTTAATATTTGTTAAAACCTTGTTATACTCTTCAATTAAGCCGTTTATTTCTGCCAATAATCCATTCATGACACCGCTCTGCATGGCGTGTTTCGTGCTTTTTCCGATGAGTACGGGTATGCCTTCGGGTTCTAATAACGGTAATCGTTGGGTAAAAGTATTCATAGCTTTGAACCGCATCCTTACGCCAGGAGATATGATGCCACCGTGAAAATGGTCGTTGGTATCTACCAAATCGTAGGTGATACACGTACCCATGTCTATGACCAAACAGTTTTGTTGAGGATAGATAACTTTCGCTCCGATGACAGCCGCTACACGGTCGGCACCGAGTGTTTCGGGGGTGTCATAAAGTTTGATGAGCGGTACTGGCGTTGTATTTTTTAGTAAGAAAATTTGTTCGGTAACATCCTTAAACTTTTCCTTTAATTGTTCTTCAGAATAACTCACCGACGAAACCATTATTTGTTGGGGGCGTATTTGATGAACATACGTTATCAGTTGGTCATACGTGAGTTTCCAGTTGGTTTCAACGAGCTTCTTATCGTCAAAAAGACCCGTTTTGGCGTACGTATTTCCCAAATCAATGGTAAGATTCATGTGATAATTACGATTTGATGTTTTGACAAAGATACATAATTCAACACAGAGGCTTGTCGTTTACATTTCTTGTGCTGTAAATAGAATCAGCTACCTTTGTTCTAAAAATATGTTTAAAGTTTTGCAAATAATTGATTATTAGATACTTAAAAAGTATGCGTAAGCCATTTTTGAATTTGTTACTTTTCTTGTATCAAGACAAGAAAAGTAAGGAGTGGCGAATGGATATTTTGTTATTTTGATGAAAACCAAATAAAATTTTTAAACATATTCTAAATATAATACTTACTTATGCAATCCTTACCTTTAGAAATTCTCGAAAATAAAACAACAGACATCCTCTTTTTGATAGGTTTTTTACTATTCGGTTTAATATTTCATCGTTATTTAGCCGATAATTTAAGCAGAATTCTTTATCGTTTTATAAAACACGATAAAGTACCCATTCATACCTGCGTGGAGATGTTGCGTAAGCCCGTTAGATTGTTTATTTCCCTGATAATCTTGTATTTAGCATTTTCATTTGTTCATTTTCCGAAGTCTTGGAATATTTCACCCCAAGAAGTTTTTGGACTAAGAATGTTTTTGATAAAATGTTACGAGGCACTTCTTATCTATTCCATCGCTTGGATTTTTATACGCATTACTAAGTTTATTGCTTTGATTTTCCAAGAAAGAGCCGCCCTTACCGAAAGTAAATTAGATGACCAATTTGTGCCTTTTTTCCGTGATTTAGTTATCGTTATTATCTCTTTTTTTACTTTTTTTGTGATGTTGGGCGTGGTTTTCAGAGTAGATGTGGTGGCTTTAGTAACGGGTTTAGGTATTGGTGGACTTGCCATTGCTCTGGCTGCTCGTGAAACCTTAGAAAACCTATTTGCTTCATTTACCCTTTTCTTGGATTTACCTTTTGTGATAGGCGATAACATCCAATTAGATAAAGTATCGGGCGATGTTGAAAAAATTGGTTTTCGTAGCACTCGTTTACGCACAGGCGAAGGAAGCGTTATTTCCATTCCTAATCGTTTGCTCACGGCTCAAGCCCTTGAAAATCATACGCAAAGAACCTTTAGGAAAACAAAATATTTACTAAAATTACATCCAGAAACTACTTTGGATAAGGTTCAAAAGGTTATTCAAGAAATCAATCAATTCATTCATAATCAGGAGTTAGTGTATAATCCTGATTTGAGTCTCACCCATTTTGAAGGCTTTGGTGATAACTCAATTGATATTTCAGTGGCTTTTTATGTGTCCACGCACGATGCCGTGATAGTTAGAAAGTTGAAGGAAACCATCAATTATCAAATTATGGAAATTTTGGATAAAAACGGAGTAAAGTTTGCTCGCCCCAATGTAGCCTAAATGCGTCTTAACTCACTAAACATACTAATCTCATGAAAACAATCTTTTCAGTATTTTTAATCGCTCTCTGTATGTCAAATATCCATGCACAAACCAATTATCCTACTTTGGGTAAAGTAGTAAGACTTGACCCTGCTCTTGATGCTTTAATCTCATCAGAGGCTAAAATTGAAGTTTTATCTTCGGGTTACAAGTGGTCGGAAGGTCCAGTTTGGATAAAAAACGGCAATTATTTGCTGTTTTCGGATGTTCCTGCCAATACTATTTATCGTTGGCAAGAAGGTGACAGGGTGGCTGTACCATTCCTGAAACCGTCTGGCTACACAGGTTTGGGCGTGTATAGTGACGAACCAGGTAGCAACGGTTTGACGGTGAATCAAAAAGGTGAATTAGTTGCCTGTGAACACGGCGACCGTCGTATTTCAGCCATGCCCTTAACGGTGGGGGGAAAGCGAACTTTAGCCGATAATTTTGAAGGAAAAAGATTTAACAGTCCAAACGATGTGGTACAACATTCAAGCGGGGCGTATTATTTCACTGACCCCCCTTACGGTTTAATGAAAAAAGAAAATGACCCAAGTCGTGAAACCGCATTATTTGGTGTGTATCGAATCGGAACGGATGGAAAAGTAAGTTTAGTAGTGAACGATTTACAAAGACCCAACGGTTTGGCGTTTTCACCCGATGAAAAAATACTCTACGTGGCACAATCAGACCCCAGACAACCCGTCATTATGTCGTACCCCGTACAGGCGGATGGTAGCTTGGGCAAAGGCAAGGTCTTTTATGATGCCACAGCGGCTTTTAAAGAGGGAAAATTGAGAGGGCTGCCCGATGGTCTGAAAGTAGATAAAAAAGGAAATCTTTTCGCTACGGGTCCGGGAGGTGTTTTAGTTATTTCTCCAGAAGGTAAGTTATTGGGTAGAATCGACACCAACGAACCTACCGCTAATTGTGCTTGGGGTGGCGACGGCTCAACGCTGTACATTACCTCTAATATGCACCTTTGTAGAATCAAGACCTTGACAGTAGGCGTAGGATTTTAATTAATTCGATGCTGCAACATTGAGATACGCAAATGAAATCACTTTATACAATCGGACTTTTAGTTCTTTCCAACGTCTTCATGACCTTGGCTTGGTACGGGCATTTACAATTCAAAAATTTTACATCACTCAAAAACCTTGGGCTTTTTGCTATTGTAATGATTAGCTGGGGGTTAGCTTTTTTTGAATATATTTTTCAAGTACCTGCCAACAAGATAGGATTCAAAGGTAACGGCGGACCATTCTCCATGTTTGAACTCAAAACCATCCAAGAAGCCGTTTCACTAATCATATTTACCTTGATGACAACCTTCATTTTCAAAACCGAGAAAATGGCTTGGAATCACTTAGTAGGTTTTCTATTAATTGTATTAGCCGTTTTTGTGATTTTTAAGAAATGGTAGTTCAGCCTTTTTGTTCCCTCAAATTTGCCCAAAATATAAAACAATATCCATTTTATAACCACAAATGTTTGAAGAAATCGCTGACTTATTTGCTCATATTAAAATATCTGAAACAGAAGGTACAAATCAAAATAAAACGCTTTTATTAGGAGTTTTTTCAGAGGAGATTTCTCTAAGAATAAAAGAGGAGTCAGGTATTGATTTACGAGGATATCAAGTGGCAATTGATGTGTATGGAATAAAGCATATTTTGCAGGGACACGGAGATAAAAAAAGAGAAAATAGTCGTGGACAAGAGGCTGTTATCGAGGAAGATTTCGGATTGCTATACCACATCGTTAATTGCCCAGACCTTGTATTTTTTGATGGGAAAGATAAATTTGGCAGAGATTGCTTTCAGTTTCAAATACAATTAAAACACAAATACGTAGTAATTATGGAAGTAAGAACAGGAAGGAAACAGTTAATGCTAAAAACGATGAGAATTTTCACCACAAAAAAAGAGAATCAAAATTAGAATTCTGATTCTCTTTTAAAAACAATGAGTGAATGCACTTCCTTTCAGAATCCTTCCTCCTACGTCCATGACGTTTTTGTTCACAACAAAATTATAATATATTATAATTATAAACAATAAAATTTAGAAGTAAATTCATTTACAAGAAGGCTCAACTCTAAAACAGTTCAGCCTTTTTGTTCCCCCAAATTTGCCAAACCCAAAAAGGAAGTTTAATTTTGAAATACAAAGATTTTGGAAGAGTTTTATCCAAACATCGAAAATCGAATCACGAATATCGTAATACAACATGATAAAAAATAACTGGACACGTCAGGAAGTAGAGGAAATTTACAATTTACCTTTCATGGAATTGGTCTATCGGGCTGCTACGGTTCACCGCCAGTACAATGACCCTCAAGAGGTGCAAATCAGTACGTTATTATCCATCAAGACAGGTGGTTGCCCTGAGGATTGTTCCTATTGTTCACAAGCAGCACGCTATCATACCGACGTGAAAGTACAGAAGTTGATGGAAACGCCCGAAGTATTAGCGGCAGCTCAACGTGCTAAAGACGCTGGTTCGTCACGCTTTTGTATGGGAGCTGCTTGGCGTGAAGTCCGTGATAATAAGGATTTTGACAAGGTTTTAGACATGGTAAAAGGAGTGAACGAGATGGGAATGGAAGTATGTTGCACACTCGGAATGTTGTCGGAATCGCAGGCTCAAAAACTAAAAGAAGCAGGGCTTTATGCTTATAATCACAACATAGACACCAGCGAAGAGAACTATGAGGATGTTATTTCAACCCGTACCTTCTCTGACCGTTTGAATACAATTGATAATGTCCGCAAGGCAAAATTATCGGTTTGTTCGGGTGGAATCATTGGTTTGGGCGAAGAAGACTCCGACCGTATCGGAATGTTGAAAACGCTGGCTAATCTGCCACAACACCCTGATTCTGTACCCATTAATAATCTTGTACCCATCAAAGGAACGCCACTGGGCGAGCAAGAGCCAGCCACGATTTGGGATATGGTCAGAACGATTGCTACAGCAAGAATCCTGATGCCAAAATCAATGGTAAGGCTTTCAGCAGGGCGTTTGGATATGTCTTACGAAGGGCAAACGCTGTGCTTTATGGCAGGAGCAAATTCGATTTTCTCGGGCGATGTACTTTTGACAACTCCTAATCCAGCGGTATCAAACGATAAAGAATTATTCCAAATATTGAGCATCAAACCACGGGAGGCTTTTAAGGAGAAAAAAGCAGAAATAAACTTCATTCCGAGTGTGGCAGAAAAGATGGAGGAGGTTTTGAATTGATGTTTTTTAATAAAATTCACCTATGAACTCAGATAAATACCCTTTAAAAGCATCTGAAAACTACATATCTTTTGAATTTACAAGTGAAGGCACAAATGGCACTATTCATAAAAAAATCATTTTTACACTTATCGAACAACCAAATATTTGGAATTTAGGATTTGGCGATGTTAATAATCTGACGGGTGAGATAGATGATTTGATAAAATCAGATAACGGTGATATTGATAAGGTGTTAGCGACCGTCGCACAGTCAGTAATTACATTTACAGAAAATCATCCAGAATCCTTGGTTTTTGCGGAAGGAAGTACCCCCATTCGTACAAGACTTTACAGGATTGGAATTAGTCAAAACTTTAAGGAAATATCAGAAACGTTTTTGGTTTGGGGATTGTTGAATGATGAATGGCAACCATTTGAAAGAAATACTGATTATAAAGCCTTTTTAGTCAAAAGAAAATTTGATTTCTAAAAATATTAATGATATGTTAAAATCCACGAAAATACAATCTGTTGAAGTTGATCTAACAATCAACGAAGAACAAAAATATAATTTTATCGAGCGTAAGGTAGCACAAGCTAAAAAAACGATAAAGAAAGCGGGCTTACCCAAAGAATTAGTCTATTAATCAGTAAATTATAAAATTTCTAAAAATGGCATTACAAGTTGGCGACAAAGCCCCAGATTTTAAACTTTTCAATTCTGAAAAGCAAGAAGTTAGTCTTTCAGATTTCAAAGGAAAGAACGTAGTTGTTCTATTTTTCCCATTAGCTTTTACCAGTGTATGTACGGCTGAATTATGCGAAATGCGTGACAATATTGGTACTTACGCCAATCTAAACGCTGAGATTTTGGGTATTTCAGTGGACTCATTGTTTACTTTAGAAAAATTCAAAGCGGAACAAAAATTACCATTTAATCTGCTTTCCGATTTCAACAAAGAAGTTTCCGCAGCTTATGGTTCATTGTACGAAAACTTCGTTTTAGGTATGAAAGGCGTTTCAAAACGTTCCGCTTTTGTAATTGACTCAGAAGGAACAGTACAGTACGCCGAGGTATTAGAAAGTGCAGGTGATGTGCCTAATTTTCAAGCTGTTCAGGCTGCTTTA
>JALONS010000286.1 GCA_025454855.1 Arcicella sp. | reverse complement strand
TACCCCGTCAATCGTCACTTGAAAACGTGGCATTACCTTTAATTTATGCAGGCTATAATAAAGCCGACCGCATCGAAAAAGCCATGCTTGCCCTCAAAGGGGTAGGTTTAGAAAACCGTGCGGGACACCGTCCCAACGAGCTTTCGGGTGGACAACGCCAACGGGTAGCCATTGCCCGTGCTTTAGTAAATGACCCTTCTATCCTATTAGCGGATGAACCTACTGGGAACTTAGATACCAAGACTTCCTACGAAATTATGGATTTATTCGACCAATTATATTCCAAAGGCAATACCATCGTAATGGTAACGCACGAAGACGACATCGCTCAATATGCTCACCGCATTGTACGTTTGCGTGATGGATTGGTAGAAAGTGACAAGATTAATCAAAATGTAAAAAAAGCAAAGGAATTGATGCTGGGAATGAAAGAGCAGGATTGATACTCACATTTGTAATCAATATGAGTTTTCTAACTAATATAACAAAACCGCATATCAAAGAAATATGGAAACAGGTGTCAAAAGAAATCGGTGGTAGTTTCATAGATGGAGGATTTTGGGGAAAAGATAGCGTTATTCTGAATTATAGAAGTACTGCGATAGTCTTAGAAAATAGTACGTTTTCTCACAATAAACGACACTCAACCACCACAATTAAATGTCCTTTTTGCTCAACAAATAATTTCAAGTTTAATATATCAACTGAAGATGCTTTCACTCATGCAGGAAAAGTTTTTGGGATTCATGATATTCAAACGGGTAATGAGAAATTTGATAATGCAATGTATTTGAAATCATCAGATAAAGACAAATTATTAAATTTCCTTGACAATGAAACTATCACAAAACAATATTTAGATTTAGCCAGAAATATTTCTTACGGTCCAATTATTAAAATCACCGAAGATAACCCTACTTTTTCTTTAACAAGAAATCCACAAAACACTTTGTGGCTCTACATAGAGTCTGTTGGTTTAGAGGGGTACAAAGAAACTATAAAAATGTATTTTGATACTTTTAAACTCACCCTCGACCGTCTAATCGAAATTGGCGAAGCCGAAGACATTTCACCCCAAACTTAGTTTTTTTGATATTTTTTCAATCAACACTTGCATTCTCAAAAAAAAACCGTACCTTTGCAGTCCAATCAAATGGAAACAAATAACACCGCAGGATGGAGCAGTAGGTAGCTCGTTGGGCTCATAACCCAAAGGTCACAGGTTCGAGTCCTGTTCCTGCTACTAAATAAAAGCGTAACTCACTGATAAAAAAGGAGTTACGCTTTTTATTTTATATTACCTTTACAACATGGAACACAATAATCATAAAGCGGGCTTCGTGAGCATCGTGGGCAAACCCAACGTAGGTAAATCTACATTGATGAATGTACTGGTGGGCGAACGCCTCAGTATCATTACATCAAAGGCTCAGACTACCCGTCACCGTATCATGGGAATCCTCAATGGAACCCATAATGGCACTGATTTTCAGTTAGTTTACTCTGATACGCCCGGAATTATTTTACCCAAATACGAGTTACATAAATCAATGATGACCTTCGTGCATAGTTCTTTAGAAGATGCCGATGTAATTCTGTTTGTAACTGATATTTTTGAGAAATACGATGAAGATGATGTCATTAATAAACTGACAAGAATCGACCACGTACCAGTTTTATTATTGATTAATAAAATTGATTTAGCCACGCCCGAACAAATAGAAGAAAAGATTGCTCATTGGCGTGAGCGTTTCCCAACGCAAGCAATCATCCCTATTTCGGCTTTGACAGAGCAAAATACTGGACAAATTTTTGATTCAATCGTTGAACACTTACCTGTTCATCCTCCCTATTTCGATAAGGAGGAATTAACCGATAAACCCGAACGCTTTTTTGCTTCGGAAATTCTCAGAGAAAAAATCTTTTTGAACTATAAAAAAGAAGTGCCTTATTCTTGTGAAGTATCCATTGCCGCTTTTAAAGAAGAAGATAATTTAATTAGAATTTCGGCGGAAATTTACGTAGAACGAGTAAGCCAAAGGGCTATTCTGATTGGACACAAAGGCGAATCCATCAAAAAAGTAGGTACGCAAGCCCGTGAAGCCATGGAAAAGTTTTTTGGGAAAAAGGTTTTCTTAGAACAATTCATCAAAGTAGAACCAGATTGGAGACAAAAAGCCCAGAAATTACGGATGTTTGGTTATGGGCAAGATTGATTGAATACGATGTTAAAATAAAATCTTGTAAATTAAGGTGTTCCTAAAACAAAATTAAGAATCATGCAAAGTAATTTCAGAGATTGGACATTAGATAAAATTGATGAAGCTTTCGGACTGCGGCAGGTCTATGAGATGGAAACACTGACCCAACTCATTACGCCTTCGTATGAATTGAATGATTTTGAAAAACAATACATTGGCACACTCCAAGAACATTTTAAATATGGCGGAGACGACTGGAATGAGGTAGAGCTTGAAAATAAGTTTATTAGTCCAATGATGGTTTTGGCTTATAAACCCAACGATAAATATGCCTATTTTTTAGAAAGAGACCTTGCAGTAAAAATCGGTGAATATGAATTATCAGGACGAGTAGATGGCTTAATTGCTACGGGTTTTAGAAACCCTAAAAAACCCTTCTTTTGCCTAAATGAATATAAAAAAGGCACAGACCCCAACGGCGACCCCAAAGGTCAGGCGTTGATTGCGATGCTGGCTGCTCAGGAACTTAATAATAATCAATTGCCAATTTATGGTTGTTATGTAATCGGGCGAGATTGGTATTTTATGGTTTTGGAAGATAAAAAATACAGCATCAGCCAAGATTATTCGTGTGTAACAGAGGAGGTTTTTGAAATTTATAAAATCTTGAAGAATTTAAATAATAAGGTGGAAGCTTTGGTTAATTAAAGAATAAATTTAAAATAAAAATACTATGGCACGACCAATAAAAGACACTCCTGTACTCAATGAAGACGATGCAATTCGTTTTTTGGACAAAGCATTTGTTAATCAAACGAATAAGCCAAATTTGACAGAAAGAGAGAGAATTAAGGCTAATGCTTCTAAATTTAATCGCCTTCGTTGGTGTTTTCACCAACGAATAGGATTACAGTTTGTTGGTGAAAATACCAACAACAGCTTACATTATTATCTGACTTTACATTCAAAATAAACTCACAATCATGAAAAAACTATTACTCGTCTTCTTATTCCTATCCTTATTTTCTTGTAAAAAAGATGATAATGCTAACCCTACCAGAGATATTTATATCTGTGGAGATGAATCTATAAATAATATGTCTATTACTAAATACTGGAAAAATGGAGTAGCTACTATTTTACCTGATAGCACAAAATTTGCATTTGCTAATGATATACAAGTAGTTGGTAATGATATATATGTGGCTGGATACATAAGCGGTAGTGCTGTTTACTGGAAAAATGGGGTAGTTACTAAATTAGGAACAAAATTTGGTTTTGCCGATGCCTTAACCGTAGTTCGCAATGATGTCTATGTAGCTGGATATGAAGATAATGACGTTGCAACTGTTGCTAAATATTGGAAAAATGGTGTTGCAACAAACCTATCTAATGCAACACAATTTGCATTAGCTTCTGCTATCACCGTAGTAGGTAATGACGTATATGTGGCTGGATATGAAAATAGCATCAACAATGTAACCACTGTTAAATACTGGAAAAACGGAGTAGCTACTAACTTAACTGATGGTACAAAATCGGCTTATACTTATGCAATTACTGTAATAGGCAATGATATATATGTGGCTGGATATGAATCTAACGGCCCTAAATTTGTGGCTAAATATTGGAAAAATGGCGTAGCTACTAATTTATCTAATGGTACAAAAGATGCCGTCACTACTGCTATTACCGTAGTAGGCAATGATATATATGTGGCTGGATATGAATCTAACGGCTCTAAATTTGTGGCTAAATATTGGAAAAATGGCGTAGCTACTAATTTATCTGATGGTACAAAAGATGCGTATGCCTATGATATGACTGTTATAGATAATGATGTCTATGTAGTTGGATATGACGGTGTTTTTGCAAAATATTGGAAAAATGGTATATCCACTAACTTATCGGATGGTACAAATGAAACGCATGCAAGAAGTATTATTGTTAAGTAAGCAGTAAGCAGAAAGTTTTTCACCTTCCTTCTTTGGTGTTTTCACTAACGAATCGGACTACAGTTTATTAGTAAAACACCAACAAATGTAAAAAAATAACAAAAAGCCTCTGAATCGAAAAATCAAATTAGAGAAAAACAAGCTCAAATAGAGGATTTAATCAAAAACGTAGATTCAAAACTTTTCACTATTGAAAGTGATGTACAGTCTTTAAAAACTGAATTATCCACTCAATTATTGAAAAGTGTTGAAAAATAAAACATCACCAAAATATCTACCCCTACCTTAAAAGTATAATTATTTCAACCATTGAGGTGCTTGCAATAGTACGCAGGGAACAGCTCAAACAAATCAGTAAAAAATGTCAAATATTGTTGCCATCGTTGGTCGCCCGAATGTGGGTAAATCAACGCTTTTTAATCGCCTTATCGAACAGAAAAAGGCAATCATGGATAATGTGTCGGGGGTAACTCGTGACCGTCACTATGGTTATGGAGAATGGACAGGGAAATTTTTCACCGTTATTGATACGGGTGGATACGTAGTGGGGTCGGAAGATACCTTTGAAGGTGCTATTCGTGAACAAGTGGAACTTGCTATTGAGGAGGCAGACGTTTGTATCTTTGTAGTGGATTGCTCTACGGGCGTAACCGATTTAGATAAAGACTTCGCCAATGTGCTACGTCGCTCTAAAAAGCCCGTTTATATTGCTGCTAACAAAGCCGATACCTATGAAAAAGGCATGAGTTCTGCCGAATTTTACGAATTAGGTATGGGCGACCCTTTTGCTATTGCGGCAGAAAGCGGTTCGGGAACGGGCGATTTATTGGATGCCGTAGTGAGTCATTTTGAAGAAGAAGGCGTTGAAAACCCTAATGCTGGTATTCCTAAAATTGCGATTCTTGGAAAACCTAATGTGGGAAAATCGTCGTTCTTGAATGCACTATTGGGCAAAGAAAGAAGTATCGTTACGGACATTGCAGGTACTACTCGTGATGCCATCGACAACCACTATAATATGTTCGGGAAGGATTTTATCATTACCGATACCGCAGGGATTCGTCGTAAAGCCAAAATGGAAGATAATATCGAGTATTACTCTTTCTTGCGGACGATAAAAGCCATGGAAGAATGTGATATTGCGGTGATTTTGATTGATGCAACTACGATTGACCTTCAAACAGGCTTACAATCGCAGGATATGAATATTATTTCGATGGCCGACCGTGCTAAAAAAGGAATTGTATTGATGATAAATAAGTGGGATTTGGTGGAAAAAGATTCTATGACTTCTAAACGCATGGAAGATGCGATTCGCCAGCGGATGGCTCCCCTGAATTATATGCCTATCATTTTTACATCTGTAAAAGAAAAACAACGTATTTTTCAAGCCGTTGAGTTGATTTTGAAGGTATATGAAAACAAAACGAAGAAAATTCCGACTTCAAAATTAAACGATGTCATGTTGAAGGTGATTGAAAATTATCCACCACCCGCTTGGAAAGGTAAGTACATCAAAATCAAGTATATGACACAGTTACCTACTAAGTCGCCATCGTTTGTGATGTTCTGTAATTTACCCCAATACATTCGTGAAAGTTATGAACGTTACTTAGAAAATCAATTCCGTGAACATTTTGATTTTACGGGTGTACCCATTCAGATTTTCTTCAGACAGAAATAGGTCATCTCTATATTTGGTGTAGATAAAAAGCCTGCAAATTTCAGAATTTGCAGGCTTTTTGATTTATGTATCACACGTTCAATTCCTAATTATGCTCTCACTAACGCTAATTCTTTTACTTGGGTTTTGGCGTATTCAAAGATACCAAACATCACTCCCGAAAATAATAGATTACTCAATAAAGTGTTTTTCAAGAAGGGTAAACCCATCGTAAAACACGTAGCTAAACCCGTAAGGGTTTGTGGGTACATTTTACCACCGTACCAAACCAAAAAATTGGAGATAAAAAAGAATGCTAATGTCCCTAAAACATTGGCAGTTAGCAAATTTACGAGGTTTACTTTATTTAAAAATACAGTTCCAATCGCTACCATAGCGGCAAAACTTACAAAAACTGTCGTTTCAAATCCGAAAGAAAAGGAAGGATAAAATTCCTTATAAAACACATTATTTAATACCAAATTAGATAGCCAAAGAGCAATCATCGGAACGGCATAAGCCCACGATTTTCTCATGAAATAAGCCCCGCCAAATAGAGCCATTGCTCCTACTGGAGAAAAATTAGCCATTGAAGGCATAACTATTGGTAAAAAACGACTAATTGCCGCTAATACTATCATTCCTGAAATAACACCCAAACGAAGGTTTACTGAATTTTTCATCTTGTACGGAGCAATTTTTTCCATCACTCATTAATTCTACTTTACAAATTTAAGAAGGTTTAGAGAAAATGAGGTAATTTTGGGTAAAATAAATAATTTGGGGATTAGAGGTTAGGGATTAGGGATTGAAGGGAATGGGGTAATAAGATTTGGAATCAAAGATTAAACACGTTTAGAATAAAGTGAAAGTGTCTAATATTTACCAAAATTCTTTTCACTCCTACCCTAATCCCTGAATCCCAATCCCAAACCCCTGATACAAAAAATGCAAAAATTAGGTTTATTAGGTGGTGGACAGTTGGGTAAAATGTTGTTACAAGCTGCCATTGATTTAGATATTCACGTAAAATCGCTTGACCCAGACCCCGATGCTCCCTGTGCCAAGATTGCTCCAGAATTTATAGTGGGTTCATTTTTAGATTTTGAAACGGTTTATCAATTCGGTCAGGATTGTGATGTAATTACCATCGAAATCGAAAATGTGAACTTAGAGGCTCTTAAAAAATTACAATCAGAAGGTAAAAAAGTATTTCCACAACCAGAAGTATTAGAAATTATCCAAGATAAACGGGTTCAGAAACAATTTTATCGGGATAATAACCTCCCAACGGCTGATTTTGTTCTTACTGATTCGGTAGAAGATATTGCTAAAAATATAGATTTTCTACCTGCCTTCAATAAATTAGGAAAAGGTGGTTATGACGGGCGTGGTGTACAAAAATTAGCATCAGAAGCAGATTTATCGTTGGCATTTACTCAGCCGAGTTTATTAGAAAAAGCCATTGATTTTGAGAAAGAAATCGCCGTCATTGTAGCCCGTAACGAACACGGAGCAATAGCAACTTTCCCAACGGTAGAGTGTGTTTTTCATCCTGTACATAATTTAGTTGAATACCTTTTTGCTCCTGCGGAAGTATCGGCACAAATTCACGAAGAGGCTAAACAAATAGCTATTGAAACAGCCCAAAAATTGGGCATTGTGGGTTTATTAGCCGTTGAAATGTTTTTGACCAAAGATGGAAAAATACTCATTAATGAAGTAGCTCCTCGCACTCATAACAGCGGACATCACACCATCAGGGCCAACCATACCTCACAATTTGAACAGCACCTCCGAGCGGTATTGAGCTTACCACTTGGCGATACTACTGCCCACTCAAAAGCCGCTATGGTTAATCTTTTGGGTGAAGACGGCTACACAGGCGAAGCTAAATATGTAGGTATGAATGAAACCTTGTCAATAGCAGGAGCATATCCCTTTTTGTACGGAAAAAAAATCACTAAACCCTTCCGAAAAATGGGTCATATCACGGTAGTAGAAGAGAATTTGGAAAACCTGAAAAATAAAGTTCAACAAGTAAAAGAAACGCTAAAAGTAGTAGCGTGAATTGAAAAACCCTCTGAATAGTCAAGTTCAGAGGGTTTTTCAATTTTTCACCATAACTTTGTTCCCATAAATTAACAATTTTATAGAATAATGATAGGAATCATCATGGGTAGTATTTCAGACTTGAAAGTCATGGAAGAAGCCGTAGAAGTATGTAAACAATTTGGAGTAAGCTACGAAATAGATATTGTTTCGGCACATCGTACACCCCTAAAAATGGTAGAATATGCCCAAACGGCTCGTGAAAGAGGTATAAAGGTAATCATTGCGGGTGCGGGCGGTGCAGCTCATTTACCAGGTATGGTAGCTTCTGTTACTACTTTGCCAGTCATTGGTGTTCCTGTCAAATCTTCAAATTCAATTGATGGCTGGGACTCCGTCCTTTCTATCCTTCAAATGCCATCGGGCGTTCCAGTAGCGACGGTGGCTCTCAACGGAGCAAAAAATGCAGGAATTCTCGCAATTCAAATGATAGGCATTGAAAATCAGGAAATTGCTATTAAATTGCAAAAATATAAAACAGAATTGAGTGCGAAAGTCGGAGAAATGGTTGAAGAGCTGAGAAATACCAATACCTAATCCTTACAAATATGGAAGAAAACCGTAATCCTCGCCCCATTGAAGAAACTTCAAAAATTCCGAACATTACCCTTTTGGTATTAATTGCTATGGTGATTGCTTTACTTTTTGTAGGTTGGCAATCCATGAAAGATGATGCTCCGCAAAATGATGAATTAGTTAGTAAACGTCCAAATTCGGTAGCAATATCTGGTCAAGATAATCCAGTCATCATTCCTCCCCCATTAGAAGAAACTGGAGAAGACAACGTAGCGAAAGATGTAAAAGCGAAAACAGAAACTACAAAGGAAAAGAAAACCGAAGAGAAAAAAACAGCAGAACCCAAGAAAGAGGAAAAGAAAGTGGAGATTCCCAAAGGAGAATCTATTACACACACAGTACAAGCAGGTGAAACTTTCTTTCAAGCCCTAAATCCCGACGTAAAACCAGATGGTATCAAAGTAGGTGTAACCAAGCTGAATGTTAAGATTAGAACAATTCATACCGTTGGTCCCGGTGATGTACTAAGAGTAGTAGCCCAAAAATACGGCGTGAGTAAGCAAGCCATTATGGATGCCAACAAAAAAACCAAAGATTTTGCTGAACGTGGAGAAAAATTAATTATTCCTTTGGAATAAGCCATAAAAAATCCTCTGTTTTAACTGACAGAGGATTTTTTATTTATAATCTTGAAGCAATACCATCATGGATTTGCTGGAGTGTCTCATGCAGACCAAAAGTCCAGTTCCAAGTAGGATAATGAGCTTTAAATTTTGATAAGTCAGAAATATACCAAATGTGGTCGCCGATACGGTTTGTTTCAGAATAGCTGAAACTCATTTTTTTACCCGTAATTTCTTCACAAATGGCAATACCTTCCAACATCGAACAGTTGGCAAAACGTCCACCACCAGCGTTGTAAACCTCGCCTGCTCGTGGGTTTTGATAAAAATGCCAAAACATATTCACTAAATCGTATGAATGGATATTGTCACGTACTTGCTTGCCTTTGTAACCAAAAATGGTGTAATGATTTCCTGTAATGGCACATTTCATTAAATACGCCAAAAATCCGTGTAACTGCGTTCCTGAGTGATTTGGACCAGTCAGACACCCCCCACGGAAAACCCCCGTTTTCATACCAAAATATCTACCATATTCCTGCACTAACACATCCGCTGCCACTTTTGAAGCTCCGAACAAAGAGTGTTTAGTATGGTCGATACTGTGATTTTCGTCAATACCATGCTCGAAATAAGGGTGATTAGCATCAATTTCCCAACGAGTTTCCGTTTCTATCAAAGGTAAATAATTAGGATTATCGCCGTACACTTTGTTAGTAGAGGTGAAAATAAACACCGCATCTGGGCAGTGCAAACGGGTCATCTCCAACATATTGAGTGTACCGTTGGCATTCACCGAAAAATCAGTAAAGGGTTCTTTTGCCGCCCAATCGTGCGAGGGCTGTGCGGCTGTGTGCAAAACACACTTAATGTCCGTTCCGTACTCTTTGAAGATAACTTCTAATTGAGAAACTTCTCTAATATCAGCCTGATAATGTTTATAATTACTGAACTGTTCTTCTAAACGGTTACGATTCCAAGCCGTTGAAGCCTCCTCACCGAAGAAATATTGACGCATATTATTATCCACGCCAATGACTAAATCAAATTTGTCAGAAAAGAAGTTAACGGCTTCGCTACCAATCAACCCTGCCGAACCCGTTACGAGTGCTATATTCATTTATGTATGAGGTTTAAATACAAAAAGCGTTACGAAGTCATCTCGCAACGCTTTTATTGATGTAATTCCCAAAAGCCGAAAGCTAATTACTTACTGCTGATTACCAAAATTAGTTTCCTTGAGCGTTGGTACTATCGTTGAATAATTTTTCACGAATTTTGATGGCTCTCACTTCATTTTCAGGCTTGGCAGCATATTTATTTTTAGTCTGACGAGCTGCTGAGTCTGGATGAACGCCATACACGTACTCATCATTTTCGTTCACGTCAATCTGCTTAATATTATTAGTTTTTTGATAGTCACAAGCGGTAGCCAACAAAGCAATGACAGCGATAGTTAAAATATTTTTGTGATTCATTTTCGTACATTTCTGTTTTATTACGCAAAAATAGTGTAGTATCGTTAATTAAAAAAATTATTTTGGGTTTAAGATAAGGAATCAACCTTGAGCTACCCGATACATCATTTCTGCTAAAATGGTGAACAGAAATGAATACATATATTCTTCTGCGGATTGATGTGCCTAAATATTATAAAAACCTTATATTTGCTTATAAAAACTATATATTTAGTAAATAAATATAAAAAAATTTGATTTTTAAAAATATTGGTATTATCATTGCAGAACATTTCACTAACCTGTGATTTCTTCGGTTAATCCTCTGAAAAACAAGAGATTAACGTCAAATTTCCATCTCATACACAATTTTTCCGATTTGATTTTAACTTTATCATCTTTTCAAAAGATTTTTTATTACTTAACCACCAAACCACAGAGGTTTACTTTGTTAGTTTTCTATTAATTTATTTATGTATAAAATTGAAGAATTAGACATGATGCTCATTTCTGAGCTTCGTGACCTTGCCAAACAGTATGCTATTCCTGAAATTACAGACCTACCCAAACAACAGCTCATCTACAAAATACTAAACAAACAGGCGGTGATGCCACAACAAGACCGAGAACCTGCGATTGACAATAATATGCAAGAAGACAATAAACCAGAAAGAAGAGTGAGGAAAGATACAGCCGCTAAGTCAGACTCTCCCCGCCCCAAAAGACAGCGTATCTCAAAAGAAGATACAGAACCTACTACTACTGAAACAGTAGCAACTACTCAACCTGCGTATATACCAGAACCCACAAAAGTTAGTACCAAATCAAATACTAAAATAGCTAAAAATGCGGTTGAGGAAGTAGAGGTTTTATCGTATGAATTTGATGAAGAACCCATCGTGGATTTTCCGATTGATATAGAAGAAGATTTTACTGTAGATACTTCATTTATCACGACTGATGACGTTTCGGGATTACCCCAAGAAACAGAAACACGTCCTGACACTCGTCAGAATAATGGGGGCTTCAAAAAACCTATTTATAACCAAGCCATTCGTGAATTTGACGGCATCATCGAGAATGAGGGTGTCCTTGAAATCATGCAAGATGGTGGTTATGGTTTCTTACGTTCGGCAGACTATAACTATTTAGCATCGCCCGATGACATATACGTATCTCCGTCGCAAATTAAATTATTTGGATTAAAAACAGGCGATACCGTGCGTGGGGCTATTCGCCCACCCAAAGAAGGAGAAAAATATTTTGCTTTACTCAGAGTGGAATCGGTAAACGGTAAAACTACCGAAGAAATTCGTGATAGAATTCCGTTTGAGTACCTAACGCCTTTATTCCCAGAGGAAAAGCTGAAGTTATCTTCTCGCCCCGACCAATACTCAACTCGTATTCTCGACCTTTTCGCACCCATCGGAAAAGGGCAACGTGGTATGATAGTAGCACAGCCTAAAACGGGTAAAACGGTTCTTTTGAAGGAAATTGCCAATGCCATTTCTAAAAATCACCCCGAAGTTTATTTATTAATTCTGTTGATAGATGAACGCCCCGAAGAGGTAACAGATATGCAACGTAGTGTACGAGCAGAGGTGATTTCATCAACATTTGATGAACAAGCCGAACGCCACGTAAAAGTAGCGAGTATCGTTTTAGAAAAAGCAAAACGTATGGTAGAATGCGGACATGATGTGGTAATTCTCTTGGATTCAATCACTCGTTTGGCACGTGCGTATAATACAGTCGTTCCGTCGTCAGGAAAGATTCTTTCGGGTGGGGTTGATGCCAATGCCCTACACAAACCCAAACGTTTTTTTGGGGCAGCCCGAAATGTAGAAAATGGAGGTTCATTAACCATTATTGCGACTGCGTTGATTGATACCGGTTCTAAAATGGACGAAGTTATCTTTGAGGAGTTTAAAGGTACTGGTAATATGGAACTTCAGTTAGACCGTAAGTTATCGAACCGTAGGGTTTATCCTTCGATTGACGTAACGGCATCGGGTACACGTAGAGAAGACTTATTGATGGATAAAGAAACGCTACAACGTGTATGGATACTCCGTAAGCACATGAGCGATATGAATTCGGTGGAAGCGATGGAGTTTTTACAGCAACAAATGAAAGGAACAAGAAGCAACGAAGAGTTCTTGGTTTCGATGAATAGGTAATTTCAATTTGAAAATGTAAAAATGTGTTAATTTGGAAATAAATGTCAGTAAAAATTATTACCAAATCGCTTAATTTTCAAATTTTCAAATTAATTTTGCAGTATCAATCGGGATGTGGCGCAGTCCGGTAGCGTACACGTCTGGGGGGCGTGTGGTCGCAGGTTCAAATCCTGTCATCCCGACTAAATTACTTTCAAACCGCTTCAAAAGCCTTCAAATGGCATTTTGAAGCGGTTTTGCATTTCAGGTGTATTTGGAATGTTTCAGTTTTATTAATTCTTGGACTCCTCTCTTCGGTAACCCCATAAAATATCATTCTCTCATTCCAAAAATCCAGCTTTGGCTTTTATGCCTGTTTTTACCCAATTTCTCAGTTCATCGAAGGCTTTGCCTGTTTGGGTAGCAGTGAAATTACAATGACCTTGTCCGTTGGTGTATTTCACCGCAAAAAATTGGTCTTTAGCTTGATGATGAACCATATTTTCAAAATTTACCACTCCGTAATTGACAGGTATCAGTTGGTCGTAAATGGTGTGCATCAATAACGTGGGTTTATCAATATTACCCGTGCGGTCGTATTTTTTGAAGATAACATCGGGATTTACCGTAGCGGACAATCGTTCTGCTTTTTGGTTTACTATCAAGTCGTTGGGGAAACCATTGTAAACGGTATTGGTGTTATCAAAAGGGTTTCCTCCTGCTTTTTGGGCGATGTCTCGCAATACATTTTCATTGAAAAATAATGAAAATGGTAAGTCTTCCAGTTTCAAATCAAAGCGTTTAGCAAAAGCTACCGCCAAAACAGAATCTCTACTCATCAAAATGCTCTTAATTTCTTTTACTTTACCGAACATTTTACGTGAATCTTGGGCTTGATAAGGTTTTGAGAGGTCGAAAATATCTTTTAACGAAGTTACTACATTCGGAAAAAGTCCGTTGAAAGTAGCGTACATATCGTATTCTTTCCGACATTGTAAGTACGGACGACTCGATAAAGGACATAAAGGTAAGCCTCCAAGGTAATGCTTTCCGTAGTTTTCAAGCGTGGAGAGGGTAATGCCTCCACCCATTGAATGCCCAACGATAAAAGTGGAATCTGGCTTACCGTAGTGTTTATTAAAATATTGCCTCAATGCTTCGGTATCATCTACACCTTGGGGCAGGGCAAAACCTTGAAAGGCATAATCGGAGGCAGCAACGGCAAAACCTCTTTCCAAAAATGGATTCATCCGTTTGAGCCATTCTGGATTTTGGCTTTGCAGGGGTTTAGACCCCATGAATTCGTAACCATGAGCATACATCACTAATTTTCCTTTCCAATTTTCGGGAAAAATAATGCGATACTTCGCACCGTTAATCGTACCCGAATCCGTTTTAGCGATGTTTTGGGCAAACAACGAACTTGATAACAACAGTAAAATGATTATGTTCTTCATAACGTTTCTGTATTCAGCGAAAAGCGATTGGCGAAAAAATGAGTAAATAAAACACTGGTAATCAACACCTTACAAAATTTTTCTTTTATAAGCCCAAATCGGTTGAATGTACTACAAAACTTTCCAGACTTGAATCAACACGTGGTCGGGCATTCTGATTCCTTTACAAATAAAAATGGCATCATTTAGCCAATTATATTTACTATTTTTGGGAGCCTCAAATTTAGGAACTGCCCGAAAATAATACTCGTTACTTTCTACTTTTTCACCTTTCAACAAACGGTTAGCTACTTCGGTACTGGTTAC
>JALONS010000042.1 GCA_025454855.1 Arcicella sp. | reverse complement strand
GTACCGAAATGCTTCGATACCGATTTACAGATTAAGAGTAGCCATTCACAATATCCTTTGGACTAAATTCTCCCAAAATTCGGGATGACTCATGTTTGTCTTCAAGGATAGATACACATATTTGTAACATTAAAAAAGATTGGATTTCACAGATTTGTTTCTTAAATTCCTGAATAACAAATCATTTGGTATAAAGTATGCCTAAGTTTATACCCATTCTGAAATCAGCAATCCCAACCCGAAACGATGCCCACTATTAAAATTTTAATTGCCGATGACCATCATTTAGTGGCTCAGAGCCTGAGTTTACTTTTAGAAACTACGGAAGGCTTTGAGATAATGGGTATTGTAAATAACGGCTGGCAGGCATTGTCGTTCATTGAAAACAACAAAGTGGACGTATTGTTAGCGGATATTCATATGCCTTTGTTGAATGGTATTGAGATGGCGATAAAACTCCAAGAAAAACCTCAAACGCCTTCTATTTTGATACTTACCATGAGCGAAGAAGCCCAGCAGATTCGGGAGGCTATACAGGCAGGTGTACATGGCTACGTAATGAAAAGTGCCGAAAAACCCGAACTCATCAAAGCCATCAAAACGGTAGTATCTGGCGAAAGATATTTTAGTGAAAAGATTGTCAAAAAATTGGCTGAAATACAGGAAGTTAAAAGCCCGAATGGCAAAACCCGCATAGAAGACGTAATACCCCTCACCAAACGAGAAATTGAGATATTAAGACTCGTGGTAGAAGACCTCAGCAACGTAGAGATAGGCGAACGCCTACACATCAGCAGTACCACCGTAGAAACACACCGACGAAATCTCATGAAAAAAGTAGGCGTAAGCACTGCCATCGGACTCATGCGTTGGGGGCTTAGGCATGGATTGGTGGAAGGGGTGTAGGATTTGATTTTTTCACTTTTTAAACATAGAAATATTTATGGAAATTTATGCAATCTATAATGGAAGACAAGCCTCTTTTAATTCAGAACTAAATGCACTCCAGCCACCCAGCCCCCCTAAAAATTTTATTACGCTACAAGTCGTATTTGACGCATCGGTTGATACATTTAAAAGTAATGATTATAAAAAGTTTGTACTATTCAACATTGATTTGAGCAATATACAGGCAATGTTTCCTTACAAAAATATTGTTGTTACAGATACATTTGAAGGCGGTGATATTACTTGTACAATGTTCAAGATAATTCTAAATGATTCTGCTCGTGGGTACTTCGTTAAGACGAAAGAAGATAATACGGTTCCCATAAAAAAAGCATTTGATTTAGCTGTAGATGAATCTGTAAATACACTTGATGCTACCTCATATGAGAAATTTTTAAAGGATACTGATAATACTTATGAAACATTTGCTTGCTCGGTTTCAAAGACTGGAGGACCTTGTAAATAATTATTCGACCCATGAAAATTCTATCTCGATATTCGGTATTGGAATATCTATTTTGGGTTAATAATAATCACTATTTAGTTGATGATAGAAATACAGAATTCTGTAATTTACTAAGTAGTGATTATAAAACCCTTAGTGTATTAGAGCATGATTCTACTTCAAGAAATATAGTTTTTAAGTTTTATTTAGGCTCTAAATCCTATTTTTTTAAACAATTTGGACCTGACCTTGTAAAACGAAAAAAATATTTCCTCGCTGAACAGTTCGCTCTTAACAAAATCAATTTTTCATATACTCCTAAACTTGTCTATCAAGATAAATTAGCCAATATTACTATTACCGAAGAATTAACAGAATATAAAAAATTAGATTCTGTATTGAGAGAACTTGCACTATTGATACCAAATAGTGATATATCTATTCAAAAACTTCTCAAAAATATTGCTGATGTGATGAAAAAAACACATCAATTAGCATTATACAACGCCGAAGATTCTTTCAAGGATTATTCAGAGGACTCATGGCATGAGTTTTTAAGTGATAAGCCTGAATTATGGGGTAATGAGCTAACAACCCAATTTCTCAAGGATAGAAAGAAAACACATTTTCTTCATTATGATTTAAAGGGCAAAAATATATTGATATCAGATAATGATAATAGTGAAGTTAAGCTATTAGACTGGGAAATGTCAGAAATAGGAGACCCATATTATGATTTATGTTTTATTATTTTCGAGATATGTGTAGCATTTATTAGTCCAACATTTTTAACAAATAAGATTAACAACCCTCAATCTATAAATTGGGCTAAAAAATTTATTAATGTCTTTCTGGATGCTTACGATAAAGGTTTAGAAAAAGAAAAATTGAATATTTTTTTCAAAATCATTTTTTTTGAGTTGAAGAAAAATGATTTTTACTATGACAATATTGATAAATGTTTACCAATTCTCTAAAACATGATGATATGCAAAACACATTACGTGAAGATATACAGATATTATTGAAAAACTTTTTTAACAAAGATACTTTTCTTGAAGAAGAATGGAAAAATAATGCCTTTGTAGATGGGAAGCCAGATAATAAAAAAATAGAAAGACTGGCGAAAATACTATATGAAATTTATATACATAGGATAAATATTACCACTCAATTCAATGAACCCCAAAATATTGAATCTATAAAACCATATCAATTAAAGTATAATGTGAAACGATTTTGGTTTAAGCAGAATGTATCAACACTCGCCATCGAACCTAATGAAATAGTAGCTATGCAAGACGGAGTAAAAATCATTCTAAAAGAAGGGGAATACATTGACGGGGGGGAATTAGAAAGCCTTGAACCTATTAGTGATACTACTGAATATAAAAAACAAATAAAAGAATTTGTATATGTCTATTTACCTCGCAAAGTATTTAAGCAAAAAGATAATTTTTACATTCAGACTTATGGTGATTTTTTATTAAGAAATTATTATGAACCTATCATAAGATTCTATTTTAGTTTAGAACCTAAAAGAGACGAGGTGCAGAAGTTCATTGAAAAAATTAAAGATTTTTTCAATGATAGAAGGATTCCTTTTCAGTTGAAAACCCCTTTTAAACTGTCCAACTTTGGTAGGGGGGATACTTTAGTTTTATACGTGGCTCAGAATCATTTTTACTATGTCCGAGAATTCATCATTGAATTGAGAAGTTTTGCTTTACGAAAAGAAATACTCAGAACTAATATTCCTCTTTTTGTAAAAAAAATCTACGAAGGAGTCGGTTTTGCAGAAGACCCCTATTTCATAAAAGATAGTTTTGGAATGCAGCGTGTCAATGTCATTATAGAATCAATTAATAAAATTTTAGAGCGAAACGAAACAATCACCCTTGACAATATTCTACAGCAATTAAAAAATGAAGGGTATAATATTAAGGAGTTTTACAGAAATCCTTACACCAATTTCAATTACGATTTTGAAGCCTTTGACCAAACCGTTTCCTTAAATCCCTCATTTCATACATATAAAACAGGGAATCCTATTTTTTATGAATATAATCAATTAGCATTGGAGTTTGCCCTCGACTTGATAGAGAAAGCTACTTGGCAGACAAAGGAGGAGCTAATCTGGTTTTCTTATTACCAAGATGAGGGGCTGAAGGAAAAAGAAATATATAGGGTGCTATCAGATACTGAAACGGCTGAAATTTATTGGTTTTTAGGTAAGATTATTCAGATTAGTCACAATAGAAAATTCTTTACAAATCCAGTTTTAAAAATTATCGAACACAAAGCGAATCTGCAAATTCAACCAAAACAATTTAGAGACCGTATGAATAAATTTAAACAAATGTTGAGTTCATATATTCTATTATTGGATAATATAGCCCTTAAAGATTTTGAAAATTTAATTGAAGATGTTAGTAAATGGTCAAGTCCTCAAAATATTGAAAAGCAGAAGTCTAAATTAAATACATTTGCTTCAAATATCATTTCATTTATTGGAAAAAATAATCCCATTACTTTACCTACTGCTGATGATATATATAGAGGTAATATAATAGATAAAGACCCACAAATAGCATCTAAACTTTACCCTTATGCCAAAATGGGCTATCCAATTTCAAACAATTTTGGAAACTATGAGTATTGTCCAAACGATGAAGGTAAATTACGAATAGCCAATATTATGCTGTATGCATATTGTCCGAGTTTATACGAGAAGTCTGTTTAATAGGTATTTTAACAATAATATCTGTTCCTAAATCTGTCAGTAAAATATCAATTTCTCCGTCTAATTTTAATATACGAGCTTTGATATTTTTAAGCCCAAAACCCTCTTTTAATCCATGAGAAAACTTTCCGTTATCTTTTACATTCAGTATCACAGCTTTAGCTGTTACAAGTAAATAAATTTCACCTTCTGAACCATTTGAGTGTTTAATCATATTATTAACTAATTCTAAACAGATACTGTATAATTCAATAGCTACTGTATTTTCTAAGAATTGGTCGGGTTGCTTATATATCAAGGAGAGCTTAAATTTATCATTCATATTAATATCACTGACTAATTTTTCTAAAGCCTTTTTTAAGCCTTTTTTTTCAAATTCGGCAGGTAGCATATTATGAGAAATAAAGCGTACTTCAGAATAAGCATTCTCTACCATCTGTATAACATCTTGATATATTTTAAATTCGCTACTCGTCAAGTTTCTTAGTTCAAGAGCAGATAACCGCCACTTTATTGCTGTAATGGTGCTTCCCAAATTATCGTGGAGTTCTACGGAAACTCTTCTACGCTCAATTTTTTGCCCTTCTACTAAGGCTGCCATGATTTCATCGTTCTTTCTGAGTAAATCCGCATTAACTTTTTTCAATTCAACAGTTCTAAGCTCTACTTGTTCCTCTAACTCATTATTAAATACTTCCAAACGTCTGTTGACCTCGGTAATTTCTTCTTTTTGTTTTTCAATGGTATTATTTTTAGAGGTTAGTTTTTTATTAATTCTAAAAAGGATGAGTCCGAAAATAGCCAAAATAGTAACGATTCCCAAAGTGATAAACCCGTTACGCCTCAGTGTTTGTATCTCTTTTTGCTGATTCTTATTATCAAATTCAAATTGTAAACTTTGGATTCTTTTTTCAACATCTTGTTTAGAATGTCTTTGTTTAATCTCGTTGTATATAATATAGTTGTTAAGAGCTTCTTCGGGTTGATTAAGTTGTTTATATACTTTATAACTCACTTCTGAAAAAAATAACATAGCATCATCCCCCCCCTGTCCAGTTTTTATAAGGTTTTTTGCCTGTTTTAAATAGCTAAGTGCTTTTCGGGGTTGGTTTTGAAATGAAAATATTTCTGCGAGTGATATAAAGATAACAATGTCTATATTTTTATGATACTCACGATTATTTTCCAAAATTTGATTATAGCATTTGATAGCTTCATCGTATCGTTGCATTCGGGTTAATGATAAACCAAGATTCGACAGAAAAAATATATCAAGTTTGGGATAATGATAGCTTTTATTGAGAAACAACCCTTTCTTAAAAATAGTAATAGCCTTGTGATAGTTTTTATTATCATGATAAAGCATTCCCAAGCTATTGATACCTCTCAAATAAGATTCAAATTTTTTCAGATTCTTATAAATTTTCAAAGACTCTATGTTAAAATCAATAGCTTTTTTATGATTTCCCAATAAAGAGTAGCAGTCACTCAAACCGACATAGTTTTTGGCAATAAGTAGTTTATTGTCTAATTCGGTACTGGATAGTAGGCTTTTGTAAAAAAAATCTATAGCAAGCATATATTCATTTTTAGCCGCATGATAAACTCCCCAAGTATTTTGAACCATTGTTATACCTCCTAACCATTTTCTTTTATCGGCTATACGCTGGGCTTCTTCTAAGATAGAAACAGAGGCATCTCCTATCAGAAATAGCCCTTCCTCCCCCATCTCACACAAAACCCGCACCCGTAATGTATCACTCGTAAAAGATTTGCCTTCTGCTGGTAAGTTTGTCAATACTTTTTTTAAACTATCCAGTTGGGATGGCTTTTGAGCATGAGTGATAGTTATGAGAAATAATAAGAGAGTGGTTATAAAAATCGACTTCATTAGGGGTTATCATTTTAAACGAAAATATACATAATATACCAAAATTTCGCTAAAACTACCTGATAGACAGTAGGTTGAAACATAAAAATACCATTTTTACAGTATTCCACAAGGAATGTCTTTCATTTAATTTTGATAAACCTAAATCAAACTAAAGTAACAGATGAAAAGAATACTAAAATACACCATTGGCTGGGATATTGATGGAAAAGAGGGTTATCTGACCATCATTGATGAAACACAAACTTCTCATGTTTTTAGTAAACTGCCGCTTCCCGAGTTTCATATTTTGGCTGTGATGCTCAAAGAAAAAAACGTTTTCATTGATAACAATAAGTGGGTTATTGGTGGCTGGGAAAAGGGGGAACATTCATAAAATAACATAAAGTCTTACCAAATCTAACTTATCAAGATGCAAAAACAACCTACTAATTTCTTCGGAACGCCCATTCTTATTGGAAATCGCACTAAATTATACTCTAACGAAATACTCTTTTTTGAGGGTGATATAAATTATTCTTGGATTCACTTCAAATCTGGCAAACAGAAAGTTATCGCCCGCACGCTCTTGCACATTGAGCAACAAACGGAGGCTGAAACTTTTGTGCGTATTAGTCGCAAGCACTTGGTTAATCGTAAGTTTATCAAAGAGATTAAAAAGGGCTTTGTGGTACTTTCTAACAAAACGGTTTTACCCATTGCCCGTAGAAGAAAAGGAGTTTTATGCACTGAAATATAGAAAATTTTATCCGATAAAATAATCGCTCTGCTTACCTATTTCAATCTCAGGCGTGGTAGTTTTGACAAATCCAAATTCACAAATCCAGACCCCACTTTGTCGCTAAACATTGGTAAAAACTTAGCTCCAGCTACTATCTCTCGGGCGTGATAAGAAATTCGTGAATGTACCGTCTGATTAAAAGTATCTTCGGTGGCTCTTATCAAAATCAAGAATTCGGCATCTAATTTTACCAACTCTTCTTTGCCCAGCCCAAACATGGGACTGGCTTGGGTAATGGGGTGTACGATAGTCCAATTCGTAGGAAAAAAATTTACTTTACTTCTTTCCAAATCCAATGTGTAATATCGCCTGAGAGTCTTGCCATTGGGTTGTTGTTCTAAAATAGACATGGCAACTTCTACCTGAATATCAATGAGTTGGTTAGCTCGTTCGTTCACAATTCGGAACATGAAACCTGTTATATCCAAATAAGGGGCAATGATGGCTTGTTCGGAATATAAAATATGGGCGGTTGGTTTTGAAAAACGTCCGTACAGTAAACTGGTAGCTAACGCAAAAATTAATAAGCCCATCAAAGATTCTATGGCAGCCACTGAACTCGCCCAAAAACCGATGGGGGCTATACGTCCGTAACCAACCGTAGTCAGGGTTTGAGATGAGAAAAAGAAGGCATCCATAAACCTACTTTTTACCGACGAAAGGTCTGCACCCTGTAAGTTTTCTACTCCAATGAGTTCATAAATACCCGCAAAAATCAGATTAAGTAACAAATAAAAAGAAACAATTAACTGAAAAAAACGACTCCAAGAACACACCACCAAACGATTAAAAATATTCAAGCGACTCCAGAAAGTTCCTCCTTCACGCTTTACGTTGAAGCTACCATCTCGGTTCAATAATCGGGTATCTGGGTCGGTTATCTGCGTGCCAAAACCCAAATCTTTGCGTTTTTCTTCGGCTTCAACCAGTTTATCTTTTTTGGGGTGAAGTAAATTCATAATAAAGCAGTTTTCATAAATCTGTAACCTTTTTGAGGTAAATTTCGTTTCAATATCAAAATTTCCAAAACCCAAAGTTTTAGAAAATATTGACAATCAAGTAAAAACATATCTAAAATGAATTATTTTTGTCTTTACCTATCTGCATTTTATGATTCTTGAACACCATAAAATCCGATAGCGAAGTGCCAAATAATTTTTGAAACGTATGAAGACTCTTTTTTTAACCCTAATATTTACAGCGTTTGTGGTGGTATCAAATGCCCAAAGTACACGTACACCCGAACACGCTGGACAAAAAATTAAGTGGATGACGCTTGAAGAAGCCTTTGCCGCTACACAAAAAGAACCCCGTAAGATTTTGGTAGATGTTTACACAGGCTGGTGTGGTTGGTGTAAAGTAATGGATCAAAGAACTTTCCCCAATGATAAAGTTGCGAGCTTTGTCAATGAAAAGTTTTATGCCGTAAAATTAGATGCCGAAATGAAAGATACCATCACCATCGGAACGCAAAAATACGTTTGGCAAAATGGGTATAATCAGGCTGGAGTGGCACTTTTACAAGGAAAAATGTCTTTCCCTACGATTGTGTATCTCGATGAAAAATTTAACATGATCCAGCCTGTACCTGGTTTTCAAGAAGCCCAGCAGTTTCACCAAGTCATTACGTTCTTTGGTGACGACCACTATAAAAAAGGTAATTGGGAGCAGTATCAAAAAGATGTTTATCCTAAAAAATACGGCGAAGCTAATAAATAATTGATATTCTAAGCAAAAAGCGATTTGCGAAAAAGAAAAACCAAAAATCTAATAATCAGCTATTTACGTTAGGTATTTTCAGAAATCAATTCTTAATCGGTATAAAATCAAATGGGTTAGAGGAAAATAAATCCTCTAACCCATTTTTGTTATGTTTAACTAACTGAAACTTGTAAGCCATTCGCTTCTCACAAAATCGCTTTTCGTTTAAAAGCCTTACGCTATTTCGGTACTCCTCTTTGAAACGTTACTTCCGTAGCCATACCCATTGCACTGAACCTCACTATCATTGTTTGGGCATCTGATTTTTTTTGGACACTCTCGCAATGTGGACCCGACTCCAAGAAATACACGTAATATTCCTGATTACGGTCGGCTAATTGTTGAACATCTGGGCGACCCAAATAATCATCCAAGTCGTTAGAACTCGTCCCTTTTATTTCTTCTTTCAAGGATTTCAACTTGGCAATATTTTGGGTACGTTCTCCGTTGCATCCACCTTTATCTTTTTTCCATTTTTCAAGGTCTAAACCTTCTAATTTAGGCTGTTTGGTGCAGGCAGACCCAAGTAAAAGTAATACTACTAAAAATTTAATGTTCATGTATCTGTGTTTTATGTCGATATTATTAGTCTCTAATAATTGATGAACTAACTTCAGGTTATAAAGTTCTATTTCTTCAAATATTTATTAAACCATGCAATATAACGCTCAAAACGGTCTTTTTGGAAACTTGGATTGGTAATTCCGTGAAATTGCCCTGGATAAATAATCAATTCCGTAGGTATTCCTAATGATTTGAGGGCTTGATACATTTGCTCACTTCCTACGGATGGCACATTGAAATCGCTTTCTCCAACCATGAATTGCGTCGGGGTTTTGATGCGGTCTGCTTTTAAAAATGGATAAGATAGAGCCATGTATTTATCGAAGTTTTTCCAAGGAGAACCCAACTCATTTTCGTATTGCAAAATGTACTGGTCCACGCCGTAAAGTGAAGAAACCAAAGCAACACCCGCCCCACTCGAAGCCACTTTAAAACGTGTGTCGGTAGCAATGGTGTAATTTGTTAAAATACCACCATAACTCCACCCACCAATTCCTAATTTTTCAGGGTCAGCAATACCGTTTTGAATGACATAATCCGTTGCTCCTAAAATATCCAATACTTCTTTATTACCCCAATCGGCTGAAATTACCTTACAAAAATCTAATCCACGACCATTTGAACCACGATAATTAACCGCCACAACATTATAACCTGCTGCCGCCAGCATCTGACGAGATAAATCAAAGCTAAATTCATCTTGTGCAACGGGTCCGCCATGAATAAAGAAAATAGTTGGTAATTTCTCTCCTTTTAGGGCATTGGCAGGGCGGTACAAAATATTAGAAACAGTGGCTCCATCTTTACTTTTTGAGGTAAAACCTTCGGCGGTTGCTAAATTTAGGGGAGCTAAAAAATCATCTTGGTGTTTAGTTAATTTACGAACGTTTCCGTTTTCTAAAACATAAATCTCCGTTGGCGTTTGCGAATCGCTCATCGTTGCCAAGAAATTCCCCGAAGGATGTCTTTCTAAAGTGTTGAAACTTCTATTTCCACCGATAGTTTTGGTCAATTTTCCATCAGAAACATTAATTTGAGCCAAATATCTTATTCTATCGTCGGTTATTAATGCCATGATTGAAGCTCCATCTTTTGCCCAACGGGGCGTTCCAACGGGTCTATCCAAGGATTTGGTCAATAATTTAGGCTCGCCCCCATCTTTAGATACCACGCATAAAATCGACTGGTCGTACATGATGTAGTTTTCAGAAGAAGTAGTGCGTAAATAGGCAATTTGCTTTCCGTCTGGACTCCATTCTGCCGAAAAATCTCTGCCCGTCCAAGTCGTTATTTGTTTCATTTGAGCGTTTGGCTTGGCATCTATCACCCAAATATCGGTATTTGCGTTACGGTCAGGGTCAGTGGTACGATTGCTTTGAAATAGTATTTGAGTACCATCTGGCGACCATTTTGGCGTGGTTTCATCAAGATTCCCTTTTGTTAAAGTATCTAATTTTTTGGAAACGATGTCGTACAAATACAAATGCGTCGAGGCTTTGGTCAGATACCCTTCTACATCTTGCTTGAAATGAAAACGGTCAATCACAATTGGTTTGGGCGTTTTAGCCTTTGAAGTATCGGCAGGAGATTTTAAAACCAAAGCCAATTTTTTACTATCAGGCGACCATGCGTAGTCGTTCAACTCCCCTTTTTTCAAATCGGTTAGTTGTTTGGCTTCACCTCCACGTCTATCCATGAGCCAAATTTGAGAACTCGTTAAACCATTTCGAGAAGAGACAAAAGACAAATACTTTCCGTCTGGACTCCAACGGGGTTGAGACTCTCCATCGGGTGAGTGGGTCAATTGGATATTTTCTTTTCCATCCCACGAAATCATCCAAATATCAGAATTACGCTTATTTTTTACCGAATCAACCGATGAAAGTGTGTAAGCTACCCAGTTTCCATCGGGCGAAATTTGTGGATCGCCCAAGTTTTGTAAACGATAAACATCTGAAGGTTTTAGTGGACGTTTGGTTGGTGTTTGGGCGTAATTACCTGAAAAAGAAAACAGTAAAATAGAAATTAGTAAAAGTGTGAGTTTCATTGTTGATGATTTTGGGGGGTTGGGGGAGTTAATGAGAATGAAAGAATTAGAATTATAAAGGACAAAAGTTTTCTACTTCAGAAAACGAACGACTTTTTTGTAGTATTTTCAAATAGCTTTTCAATTCATGTAAAACTGTTTTTTCTTGTAATTCAATTAAAGCGTATAAATCAATTACTTGTATATTTGGATTCTTCATGATATCATTATCTTTTGTTTCTTCAATTAGTGTAAAGGACTTTTTGGTCATTGTAACTCGTGAAATAACGTAATTTTTTACAATTGATGGGTTACGATTGTCAGTGTTTTCGGTTGAATGTAAAACATTATTTCTAACAGTTCTAATATACTTAAAATTAGGATACATTTTAAGTATATTACATTCCTTCTCTTTCTTATTAAACAACAGTAAAAATAAACTTTTTAAAGAATCTTGCTGATTTTGAAATGCTTGTAAAAGTCCATAATAAAAAAGGTAACTATGCTCTTCATAATCTTTCTTCTTATACTCATCTATCGCATATTGTGCATCTTCAATAGAATATCTACATGATGCTAAATTATGAAACTTAGCATCATGTAATGTATCATCCATACCTTCATTAATTGATATTCTACTCAATTCATTAATGATATTGTGTAATAATAACTCCATTTTAGAGAGTTTTGGACTTATTGGACACAAGTTTTTCTCAGTAATTTTTCTGTTAAATTTTTGCTTAATTTCTTTGAATTCTTTTTTAGACATGGGCTTAATTCCCAGTGACTCCCATAATTCATCCGTGAGCTCTATTATTGGTAATGGCGGTAATTCCATAAAGTAACAAATGATAATTATTCTAAAAATTTAGATACATTTTATTTCTTCTCCTCCATCAACCTTTTCAAACCCAGCATTTCATCACGCAGGCGAGCGGCTACGATGAAGTCTAATTCTTTGGCGGCTTTTTCCATGTCGGCTTGTACTTTCTTGATTTGTTTTGCCAGTTCGTCTTTGCTCATGTACGCCACCACAGGGTCGGCGGCCATTTGTATTTCTTTCGGTTCGGTGTAGTAATTGACGCTTTTCACGGGCTTGCCCATTACATCAGCAATGGTAGTTTGCTCCATAATTTTCTCTTTCGATTTCAACACCGTTTTTGGCGTAATACCGTTTTCTATGTTGTACTCCATCTGGATTGCCCTCCGTCGGTTGGTTTCATCAATCGCTTTTTGCATTGACCCCGTGATACGGTCGGCGTACATGAGAACTTTCCCGTGGTCATTCCGTGCTGCCCGCCCGATGGTTTGAATCAACGAACGAATATCCCGAAGAAAACCCTCTTTGTCGGCATCCATAATTGCCACTAACGAAACCTCTGGCAAGTCTAAACCTTCTCGCAAAAGGTTTACGCCCACAAGTACATCAAACACACCCAAACGCAGTTCACGCAGGATTTCAATCCGTTCCAAGGTTTTTACTTCCGAGTGGATATAACGACACTTAACACCCACCCGCTCCATGTATTTTGATAATTCCTCCGCCATGCGTTTGGTGAGTGTAGTTATCAATACTCGTTCTTCGCTCTGTATTCTTTGGTGAACTTCTTCTAATAAATCATCAATTTGATTGATACTCGGACGTACCTCAATTTCGGGGTCAAGTAATCCCGTTGGGCGAATGATTTGTTCCACCACAACCCCCTCCGAACGCCTCAACTCATAGTCCGCAGGAGTAGCGGAAACGTACACGGTTTGCCCCGTAATATTTTCAAATTCTTGGAATGTAAGCGGACGATTATCCATTGCCGAAGGCAAACGGAAACCATAATCTACCAAAGCCTCTTTCCGTGAGCGGTCGCCGCCCCACATGGCTCTGATTTGTGGCATGGTAGCGTGGCTTTCATCCACCACTAATAGAAAGTCTTCGGGGAAGAAATCTAACAAACAGAAGGGTCTTTGCCCAGGTTTGCGTTGGTCGAAATACCGTGAATAATTCTCAATACCAGAGCAATAGCCCAGTTCTCGCATCATTTCCATATCAAATTCCGTCCGTTGTTTGATACGGTCGGCTTCCAGCAAACGACTTTCAGATTCAAAGAATTTTATTTGAGAAACTAAATCGTCTTGAATGTAATTGATGGCGTTCATGAGTACGTCTCGCCCCGTTACAAAAAGATTAGCGGGAAAAATAGCAATCATTTTTTCATCCGAAATCTTCTTGCCATTTTGAGGATTAATCCGTTGAATGGCTTCTATTTCATCCCCAAAGAACATGATGCGATACCCAAAGTCAGCGTAAGGTAAATTTATATCTACTGTATCACCTTTTACTCTGAAGGTGCCACGACCAAACTCGGCTTCTGTTCGTGAATACAGAATTTCTACCAAACGAAAAAGAAATTGATTTCGAGAGATTATTTCACCAACACCAAAACGCAAAATACTGCGGCGGTATTCGTCGGGGTTTCCCATTCCATAAATACAAGAAACTGAAGCCACTACGATAATGTCTCTTCGCCCCGACATCAAAGCGGAAGTAGTGGAAAGCCTTAATTTATCAATTTCTTCATTAATAAGCAGGTCTTTTTCAATGTACGTATTCGTGGAAGCGATGAAGGCTTCGGGTTGGTAGTAGTCGTAATAAGAAACGAAATATTCAACGGCATTTTCAGGAAAAAACTGTTTGAATTCGCCGTATAATTGAGCGGCAAGCGTTTTGTTATGACTCAGTATCAAGGTCGGGCGACCAAGCTCTTTTATCATATTTGCCACCGTGAAGGTTTTTCCAGAACCCGTAACCCCCAAGAGCGTCTGTGACATTTCTCCGTTTTGTACACCTTCTACTAATTTAGCAATGGCTTGTGGTTGGTCACCAGTGGGTTTGTAGTCTGAAATGAGTTTAAAGTCCATGTGGGAAGTGCATTTTTGTAAAGAGTAAAGATACGAATAAAAAGCCTCAATTCACAGTACCCTGCTTGACAAGAAAGTGTAGTAATCTCATATTTTTTTATTAGCTTTATTAGATTAAATCAACAACTTTTATGAAAATTCCTTTTATCTCCTTGTCTTTATTCACCCTTGTCTTTTCTTTGGCTTGCCAGAAAGACGAAACCATTGTGGCTTCTGTACCTCCTGCACCCACACCTCCTACATTACCTATCACGTATGAGTTTGAAAGTACTCCTTTTTGGTCCGACGAATTCAATAAAGACGGTTTACCCGATGCTACCAAATGGGGTTATGACGTAGGCGGTGGCGGCTGGGGTAACAACGAGTTAGAATATTACACCAAAGAGAACGCTAAAAATGCACGGATTGAAAGCGGAAATCTGATAATTGAAGCTATCAAAGAACGGTTTGAAAATAGAAATTATACTTCTGCCCGTTTAGTCACCAAAGGTAAAGGTGATTTTCTATACGGACGTTTTGAAATAAAAGCAAAACTTCCACAAGGCAGAGGCACATGGCCCGCCATCTGGATGTTGGCAAGTGAAAGCAACTACGGTACAAGCTATTGGCCCGATAATGGCGAAATAGACATTATGGAACACGTAGGCTATGACCCCAACGTGGTTCATTCGTCGGTACATACCAAAGCCTATTATCACAGTATTGGTACACAAAGAACGGGCAAAACGAATGTTCCTACGGCTATGACTGACTTTCACGTGTATAGAGTAGATTGGACTCCCCAAAAGATTGAAGCCTACATCGACGGAAATTTATTTTTTACCTTCGAGAATGAAAATAGCGGCTGGCAACGTTGGCCCTTTGATAAAAAACAACATTTGTTGTTAAATATTGCTATTGGCGGAGATTGGGGCGGACAAAAAGGAATTGATGACAGCGTATTTCCACAAAAAATGTTGGTAGATTATGTAAGAGTTTACAAGTTGAAACAATGACGTTACCACCCGAAATATCCTAACAATTAACATGAAAAAGTGCATATCATTACTAATTTTCCTACTGGTTTTCAGCCAGCTACAAGCCCAAAAAAAGTATGAAGCCACTTGGGCTTCTATCGACTCACGCCCCGTGCCAACTTGGTTCGAGGACGCTAAATTTGGGATATTTATTCACTGGGGTTTATTTTCCGTTCCTGCGTGGGGACCTACCGCTAAAGATGGTGTTGGCATCTACGACCGCTACGCCGAATGGTACTGGAAGGGAATCAGTGACGTGAATCGGAAAAGCTACCCTGCTTTTACCAAATTTCATAATAGTACTTACGGCAAAGATTTTAAATATCAGGATTTTGTTAAAGATTTTAAATGTGAACTCTTTGACCCTACCGATTGGGCAAAGGTATTTGAAGATGCAGGAGCAAAATACGTGGTACTGACTTCTAAACACCACGAAGGATACACGCTTTGGCAAAGCAAAGAAGCATGGAATTGGAATGCCGTTGATTTGAGTCCACACCGTGATTTAGCAGGAGATTTAATGACCGCAGTCCGCAATAAAGGGCTACGAATGGGTTACTACTATTCTTTGTACGAATGGTTTAATCCTACCTACAAAGAAAACGTGAACAAATACGTGGATGAACACATGATTCCGCAAATGAAAGATTTAGTAACTCGCTACAAACCAGACGTTTTGTGGACTGATGGCGAATGGGATTATCCGTCGGAAACTTGGAAAAGTACAGAATTCCTATCGTGGCTATATAATGATTCTGCCGTAAAAAATGATATTGTGGTAAACGACCGCTGGGGTAAAGAAACCAGAGCCAAACACGGAGGAATTTATACCACAGAATACGACTTAGTACACGACCAAAACTCCACAGGAACAGAGATAAATCACCCATGGGAAGAATGTAGAGGTATTGGTTCATCATTTGGTGTTAGTAGAAATGAAATGCTGGATGATTATTCGACTTCTGAACAGTTAGTCCATATTTTGGTAGATAAAGTAGCAAGAGGTGGAAATCTATTATTAAATATTGGTCCCAATGCCGACGGAACTATTCCCGTAATAATGCAACAACGATTAAGAGACATTGGTACTTGGCTAAAAGTAAACGGAGATGCCATTTACGGAACTCGTAAATGGGCAAAAGCCCCGAAAGTTGGCAAAGACACGAAACTGTTTTTCACCACCAAAGGAAAAGATTTGTACGTAATAACAACGCAATGGAAAGATGAACCGTTGGTAGTAGAAGGAGTCAATGTCCAGAATGTAAAATTATTGGGATTCAACGGCAATGTAAAAACCTCCGTAAAAGGTGGCAAACTCACCATTACACCACCCGCTTTATCACCCGCCACCAACCCTTGTTCTTATGCGTGGGTTTATAAAGTAGAGGGAGCATTGTAGAAAGAACTCAAAACATAAAAAGTCTTCATCTGAATAGATTAATTTCAGATGAAGACTTTTTATGTTATACTCAACTGATTGAGATTTGCAAAAGAAACGATGTAAGCGGTTTGTTTTCAGAAATTTACTCATTCACTTTTTCGCAAATCACTTTTCGTTTATTATACAAAGGAATTTAGGATGTTCCTTACTCAACTACCCCCACATAATTAAATGGAGTGATACGTTTCAGTTCGTACTTAATTTTATCACCAACTTCCAAATTATCAATGAATTCCGTAATGGTCTTCTCCGTAATTTTTTCGTTTTTACGGGTCAATGCTTTTAAAGCTTCGTAAGGTTGTGGGTAATTCTCACGCCTCAAAATCGTCTGAATTGCTTCGGCTACCACCGCCCAATTATCTTCTAAATCTGCTTTAATGGCATCAGGATTCAGCTCTAATTTATTCAGTCCTCTCAATAGTGCCGTCAGAGCAATCAACTGATGAGCGATGGGTACACCCAAATTTCTCAGAACGGTTGAATCCGTCAAATCTCTCTGTAATCTCGATACTGGCAGTTTTGCGGCTAAAAACTCGTACAAGGCATTCGCAACGCCAACATTTCCTTCCGAATTTTCAAAATCAATGGGGTTTACTTTATGAGGCATCGCTGATGAACCCACTTCACCTGCTTTAATTTTTTGCTTGAAATACCCCATTGAAATATACGTCCAAACGTCTCGGTCAAGGTCTAACACAATGGTATTCAATCTTTTAAGATTATCCATCAATGCCGCCATGTTATCATAGTGTTCTATTTGCGTAGTGAATTTACTACGAATTAGCCCCAGAGATTTTACGAAATTATTACCAAAATCAATCCAAGAAATTTCGGGATATGCTACCGTATGAGCATTGAAATTACCCGTGGCACCCCCAAATTTTGCTGAATAAGGAATAGTTTTTAGTAAGTCCATTTGGCGTTCCATTCTTTCGGCAAATACTTGGAACTCTTTGCCCAAACGAGTGGGCGAAGCAGGTTGTCCGTGCGTATGTGCCAGCAAAGGAATATCCTTCCATTCAGTTGCTAAAAATTGTATTTTAGCAATAACCTCATTTAGCTTTGGCACTAAAATTTCCTGTATGGCTTCCATCAACGACAACGGAATAGCCGTATTATTAATATCCTGAGACGTTAAACCAAAGTGGATAAACTCCAAATATTGTTCAATACCAAACTTCTCTAATTTATATTTTATAAAATACTCTACCGCTTTTACATCGTGATTGGTTTCTCGTTCTTTTTCCTTAATCCAAAGGGCATCTTCTTCGGAAAAATGGAGGTAAACATCTCTTAATGAGGGAAAAATCGTTTTATTCACCCCTTCTAACTGCGGTAGAGGAACTTCACAAAGGGCAATGAAATATTCAATTTCTATTTGAACCCGATATTTGATAAGTCCAAATTCTGAGAAGTAAGGGGCAAGGCTCTCAACTTGTTTACGATAACGCCCATCCACGGGAGAAATGGCGGTTAATTCATTTAATTGCATATATTCAATGAGTGAATGATTGATGGAATAATTGAATATTTTGGAGAAATCTCATCAACCTTTTGAAAGTATATCAAGTGAAAAGCGATTGGCAGAAAAAGCGAAATTAAGTTATTAACAATCACGAACTTATATCTTTTCTTTTTTGCAACCCTGAATCAGTTGAGTACAAGTACAAATTTACGAAAGAATAATTTGAGAAAGCCGATAGATAGTACGAAGAATTGTAAATTTGTATTACATTCACCATCGGATATGCTCTTAAATCCTAAACTTTTAGCATTTTTACTGGCAATTACCATTGCTATTTTCACAACTTCTTTTCTTTCATTTCTACCCGAAACGAATGGAAATATTTTATTCATTAGCTTCATTAGTTCGCTGGTTATCAGTGGTTTATTGATATATTTTGTGTTGGACTACCTGATTTTTCAGGAGATTAATAAAATGTATGATACCATCAATCGACTGAAAATGAAGGATTTTGGGGTATCCAGAAAGAAATTACAAAAAGATAATAATCCATTGCGTAAACTCAACGATGAGTTGTTTGTGTATGTATCTAAAAAAGAGCAAGAAGTAACGGAGCTAAAACGTTTGGAAAAATATCGTAGAGAATTTTTAGCAAATGTCTCACATGAATTAAAAACGCCCATTTTTGCTGCTCAAGGCTTTGTCCATACGCTATTAGACGGTGCCATGGATGATGATAACGTGCGGGAGAAATTTCTGAATAAAGCCGCTAAAAGTTTAGACGGTCTGGATATTTTGGTGAAAGATTTACTAACGCTTTCGCAGATGGAAACGGGGGATATAAAGATGAATCCTGCCCGTATAGACGTGAAACAAATCACTAAAGAAGTTTTTGAACAATTAGAAAATAAAGCCCATTCAAAAAATGTAAAGATTAATATAAAATCGCCCTCCCCCAATATTTGGGTACGGGCAGATGCCCAGAGAATCGGACAGGTAATTACGAATTTGGTAGAAAATGCTATCAAATATGGTAGTGAAAACGGAAATGTTTGGGTAATTTTTGAAGAAGATAAAAAAGACTGGAAAGTATCTGTAAAAGACGATGGGCCGGGGATTGCTTCCGAACATTTAAACCGAATTTTTGAAAGATTTTACCGAGTAGATAAAGCCCGCAGTAGAGCGGACGGCTCATCGGGTTTGGGTTTAGCCATTGTAAAACACATTTTACAAGCCCATCGAACCAAGATTTCAGTTATTTCAAAACCCGAAAAAGGAACAACGTTTTCTTTTAAACTGGAGAAGTCTTTCAATGACAGGATAGGGTAAAACATCAAAGATTAAATTGACCGCTGACGGGGTTTTTAACCGCCGTCAGGGTCAATAAACTAACCCTGATGAGGTTTCTTAACCCTCGTCAGCGGTTATATGCCAAATAGTTTATAGTTCCGTAAAAACTCAGAAAAAAGCTATCAACTATTTTTACAAAATTTTAATAATCAACTTTACAATAAATCTCTAAAATATTATCATCTATCAATCTGTACTTTAAATCTCTACCTATCCACCTCCCCCATCACCAAATCCATTGAACCAATAATTGCTACTAAGTCTGCTAACATAGCTCCACGACTAATGGCTGGAATAATTGACAAATTGTGAAGTGAACACGCACGAGCTTTTAAGCGTACAGGAATATCCGAACGCCCATCGGTACGAAAGAAGAAACCTAATTCGCCTTTGGGGTTTTCGGCACGAGCGTAGAAGTCCATTGCCTGCGGACGGATTTTCTTGGGTACTAACGCCTGCGGGTCAAAATCCAGCGTTCTTTTATGTTCATTTTTCAGTTGTACAAGGCATTGCTCAATGATTTTTATGGATTCGTCGCACTCTTGCACCCGCACGTAATTTCTATCCCAACAATCGCCCACCGTTCCCATTTCACCCCTTCCGACTGGAATATCAAAATCTAATTCTGGATAAACTGAATACCCATCCACTTTCCGAAGGTCGAGTCTCAAACCAGAACCCCTCAGAACGGGTCCAGTACAACCATAATTTATCGCCAAATCCATTGGTAAAACACCGATGTTTGCCGTCCGTTGCACAAAGATTTTATTCTCAATAATCAACTGACGCAATTCTATCATTTTGGGTTTTAGGTAGTTGATGAACTCGGTACAACGTTCCTCAAAACCTACGGGCAAATCATAAAATAAACCACCTACCCAAATGTAATTGTACAACATCCTTGCTCCGCATATCCACTCCAAAAGTCGTTGAATATGCTCACGGTCACGCATAATCCATAAAAACGCTGTATAAGCTCCAATATCCAATCCATACGTACCAATAGCCACAAAGTGCGAAGCCAGACGGTTCAGCTCCGCCACCAATACACGAATATATTCAATCCGTTTAGGAAGTTTTCCCGTCAAATCCAACATCTTTTCCACGCCCATTACATAGGCGTGTTCCGAGTTCATGGCAGCCAAATAATCCATTCTGTCCACGTAGGGAATAATCTGATTGAAAGGCAAAGACTCAGCGTGTTTTTCAAAACAACGATGCAGATAACCCAAATGCGGTACAACATCCACGATAAGTTCACCGTCAGAAATAACTTCCATGCGTAAAACTCCGTGCGTTGAGGGGTGTTGAGGACCCAAAGACAAAATCATTTCTTCCGATTTTAAGTCCTTCAATTGGTACTTATTAGCATCAGAAAGTTTGAAGTTTTCGGGTTTATATTGGTATTGGATTTTGTTCATGTTGTAAAATTACGGAGGGCGGGAGTTTTTAGGTTATTGGTTGGGAGATTTTATTCATAAACCTTTTTGCGATGAGCGACTTTTACAATGGTTACAGTCACAACTTCATCTTCAATTTCGTAAATGACTCTATAATCACCGATTCTAATTCGATAAAGTTTATCAGAAGCATTAGGAATATGAAAATTGGTAAGTTTTTTATGCCCAGTAGGTCTTGGGTCGTTGGAGAGTTCTGCTATTTTATCTAAAACTTTAGCTAAAATCTGTTTGGGTAGCTTGCCTAATTCTTTTTGTGCTTTACTGGTAAATTCAATGGTGTAAATCATATTTTATTTTCCTAAAAGGTTCTTTCTAACCTCTTCCAATGATTTTCTTGGCGTTGGGTCATTTAATGAATCCATCGCATCTAAGGTATCCATAAAATCTTCCATTAATTCTTTCACAGCCTTATTTTTCAAGTCAAAAACAACGGCTGTTTTTTTGCCCTTATTATTGGTCAAATAGCTGATTCCTTCTTTTATTGTTGTTGCTGTCATGGTGAAATTTGTTTGTAAACAAAGATAATGAATTAAATGACTTAAAATTAATTCGTAATTTGAATTATCAAGAGATTAGATAATCTTCTAAGAAAATTAAGGCATTAAGAAAATATCAATTAAAACAGTGTTGTTTTCTCTCCATTTCAACCAACCAGTCACTGGGTTTTTACACTTTTCAATATAATTCTTACATGGCTCTCCTTCATGTGGGTTGTTATCTTCATTGTAAAAACAGTCATACTTTACTTTTACCCAATTTCCTTTTATTTCTATTGGGCAAAACATTTCATAGTCTTTTGGAACTAAAATTGTTTCTGATTTTTCATTTGGAGACAATCTTAAAGGTACTTTTTCATTATCTCTACGAATTCCAAATGACTCTAAAATATATTTATCCCAAGATACATATTGATATAAATTCGTTGTAGAACAATATTTTATTTCCGATTCATTGATAAGAATTTTATGATATAAAGAAGTACTTTCAATACAAATGAAATGTAAAATACCATAATCTGGTTTATAATATTTAGGGGTTATCGGCTTTGGAGGCTTTTCACTCGAATACATATTCCACTTCATATAACGATGGGTCAAAAGACTATCATCAAACAATTCAAATTCTTCTGGAACAATTATTAAACCTATTCCCAAAGTATTTGAAGGGTTTTCAAAAGATAGGTTTTCTGTATACAAAATTTGCGTTTGTATATTTAGTGGTATTTCTTTCAAAGCATCTACTGAAAGAACTTTGGTATTATGCTCAGTTTTACTGCATCCCAATAATAGTATCGAAAAATAAAATAGTAAATAAATATTACTCATAGGTAGCTATATTTTTATTTCCCTACAAATCTAAACAAAACCCTCAACCTTTCCCAAATCCCCAATTTACCCCTAACTTTGCACCATGAATTATTTATCAGCAGAGAACATCTCTAAGAATTATAACGAGCGTTGGTTGTTTAAGGGAATCAACTTTGGTATCCTCAAAGGCGACAAAGTGGCGTTGGTCGGGCAAAATGGTACGGGTAAAACTACCTTGATGAACATTTTGGCGGGTATTGTTCCAGCCGACGAAGGGACGGTTTCTATCCGAAAAGGAATTTCGGTAGGTTATTTATTTCAAAATCCAGCTTTTGATGAAAACCTATCCGTGATGGATACGCTCTTTACAGGTGAATCTCCTGCTAATCAGGCTATTAAGGCTTACGAAAAATCATTACTGCACCCCGAAGACATGGAACAAATGTCAGAGGCTTTGGAAATGATGGATAAATATCAGGCATGGGACTATGAAAGTAGGGTTAAACAGATTCTCGGAAAATTGGGAATTCATGATTTTGACCGTAAAATTTCCGCACTTTCGGGTGGGCAACGCAAGCGGGTAGCGATGGCAAAAGTATTGATTGAAGAACCCGATTTCATGATTTTTGATGAGCCTACCAACCACTTGGACTTGGAGACCATCGAGTGGCTTGAACAAACGCTTTCTTCTCAGAATATCACCTTACTTTTAGTTACGCACGATAGATATTTCTTGGATAGAGTTTGTAATAATATCGTTGAATTAGACAACGGCAGCATATACACTTACAAAGGAAATTATAGTTATTTTTTAGAGAAAAAAGCCGAACGAGAGGCTTCTGAAGCTGCCAGTATCGACAAAGCAAAAAATACACTTCGTACTGAATTAGAGTGGATGCGTCGCCAGCCCAAAGCTCGTGGCACAAAAGCCCAATATCGGATTGACGCTTTTCACGAATTGAAAGACAAAGCCTCACAAACCAAAGACGACTCGAAAGTACAATTAAATGTAAAAATGTCTCGTCAGGGAAGTAAGATTTTGGAAATTGACGACTTGTGTAAATCTTTTGGAAATCAGAAAGTTGTGTCTCATTTCTCGTACATTTTTCAACGAAAAGACCGTATCGGAATCATTGGAAAAAATGGTATCGGAAAATCAACGTTTTTGAACATGATTACCCAAAATCTAAAACCAGATTCGGGGAAAATCACCTCGGGCGAAACCGTTGTTTATGGCTATTACACACAAGGTGATTTAGAATTTAAACCAGAAGACCGTGTCATTGACGTTATCAAAGAAATTGCCGAAGTTGTCACTGTTGGCACGGGTGAAACCATTACGGCAAGTCAGTTTTTGACCCATTTCAAGTTTGACCCAAAGGTACAATACGGCATGGTTGAAAAACTCTCGGGGGGCGAAAAAAGGCGTTTACAGTTAATGAAAGTGCTTATCAAAAATCCAAATTTCTTAATTCTGGATGAGCCTACCAACGACCTTGATATTCAGACACTCAACATTCTCGAAGACTTTTTAATGGCGTTTGGCGGTTGTTTGGTTTTAGTTTCTCACGACCGCTATTTTATGGATAAATTGGTTGAACACCTTTTTGTTTTTGAAGGAAACGGAGTTATTCGTGATTTCCCTGGAAACTATACCGATTATCGTGAATGGGCGGATAGTCCAGAGGCAATTGAAGCAGGAGCAAAACAAGCGGAAGAGTTTAAAAAGTCAAGTGCCAATAATCTCTCAACAACCGTTAGTAAAGCACAAGAGCCTGTGAATCAGACAACTAAAAAGAAATTATCTTTTAAAGAACAAAAAGAATACGAAGATTTAGGGAAAGCCATTGAAGCCTTAGAAACTAAAAAATCTGATTTAACTGATAAACTTAATGGTGGTGGTTCGTATGAAGATTTAGCAAATTGGGCAAAAGAAATTGAAGCCATCACGAACGAATTAGATGAGAAAGAATTACGCTGGTTAGAACTTTCTGAAAATATGTAATTTGTGAAATAGACCACCGATATTAAATCAGTGGTCTATTCTTTCTCTAAATCACCGAAGAATCATAAACTACCACCTTAGACCACAAATTTTTATGGTCTTCAATAAACTTCTTGTGCAGCGGATGCACCAAGTATTTTTCCTCGTCTGCTTTATTAGCAAAAATCAGTAAAACTGAAAACGAATACGTAGCATCCGTTACAGGTTTATCAAATTCATTGATGGAAGGCAAGCCAATGTGAGCCATTTGTATCTGTTCAATTTTACCTAAGCCTCTCAAACCAGCCAATAGTTTATCATGGTCTTTTTTATTTTTAGGGTCTTTCAACCAAAAAAATACGTGATGGACAAAAGACAATTTTTCCCCTTTGATACTATTGGCTTCTACCGTCGTGCCAGTTAAAGCCGTTAAAACAGTGCCAGTGGCTAAAACTGTGGTACTTTTTTCTAAAAATTCTCTTCTCGATGAGTTTTCCATGGCTAAATTTTTATATTTTTCTTAAATTTAAACATCTTGAATCTAAAATCTATCCTCTTCTTTACTCTATTTGCAACGCCCCACTCCTACTCAAATCAAAATATTTAATACCCATTTTCTCGGCTTGATTTGCCAATTTATCAGCGTACCAACGAGTATAAGAAGCATCAATCACTAAATTATCAAATTGTACTTTACCAATAATTTGATTGAGGTCTTTAACTGATTTATTAGCTAATATCAGATAATCAACTGATACATTTTTAGCATTAAAATCATGATATTTTAAATTTTTACCAACCCACAGAAACGTTTTAGTTTTCCAAGCAATCACAGCGATTGAATCAGTTGATTGAACCTTGACCACATTATTAATATTTTGGTATTTTTCTAATAAACTTACTTTTGTAGTATCTCTTACACCACGGCTTGCCCAATAGTTGCTTACTCGAAAGCCTATGTCTTTTCTACTATCTAAAAATGCTTCATCTGCTATTAAATAAGCCTTTTTATTTTGTATAATACTAAAAGTAGAATGCTTGGGTGTTGATAAAATTGTGCATAACTCTTGATTTCTTTCTTGTATTTTTTCGTGAATATTCAAAAAAATTAAGTTACCCACAATTCCACAATTTATCCACACCCAACTATATTTTCGAGTTCTCCACAAAGCAATTAATCCAAAAATCAAGCCATACAACAACCACATTTCGTAAGTTGTTATCCACAAAAACTTAGTGATTGAGAGTGGTAATTTCTCAAAGAACAAAACTGTTTCATTCAACCACAAAATTGTATATTTCAAACCTTGACCAAAAAAATTTGTAATTGCTATTAAATTAAATTGTAGCCATATTTCTGCTAAAATAGCAAAAGCTAACCCGTACATCAACACTACCGAGGACAATAAAATCACGAGTGGATTGGCAAAAAGAAAGTAGTTAGGAAATTGATGAAAATAATAAACGGTGATGGGAAACGTAGCAATCTGAGCTGCTACTGCTACTGTGGTCACTTTCCAAGTTCTGTCTGCCAGCCAATAAAACCAATTCTTATTTTTATCAATAATAAATATCGGGTTAAGCAGTGGCTGAAAAAATATCATTCCAAAAACAGCTAAGTATGATAATTGAAAACCAACATTAAACAAAAAATAAGGATTATAAATTAACAGACAAAAAGCAGAAAAGGCGGTTGTGTTATAGGCATTTTTATTTTTCTGGAAAATCTGAGCAAATAAAAAAATAGAGAACATAAGGGTAGAACGTAAAACGGGAGATGACAATCCTGTGATAAACGCATAGCTCCACAAAATGATAAATATTGACCAAAATAATATGATTTTACCCCATCGCCCTTTTTTATTCAAAAATCCCAACATCCAAAATAATACTGCGTAAATTACTCCAACGTGCAAACCCGAAACAGAAAGTACATCCATACTGATTTTTCCCTTCTACGAAGGTCGTGAGAATCGAATCTACTTGAGCATTTATTCGTAAAGAATAATTTATTAAAATCTCAGGCGGTTCATTTCCTGTTTTTTCTATATTTTCCGCCCTTAAATATTGTTGACAAATCACATTTTGATTTAGCATAAATCGCTGATAATCAAACTCTTCAGGATTCTTTGGTCCTGAAATTTTTTGGAGACTCATTGTCAAAATACAGTAAAACCTTGCCCGTGAGGGGTAAAATCTCATTATCAACCACAGCAGAACGAATCCTACCGACCGTTTTCCATGATTTTTCTTTTTCTTCGACCAAGTTGTCCACAATTACTTCATAGTATTTTAATTTTTCAGCCTTATGTGCATAATGTTGTGGATTATTTGTATCCGTATTGAGATACATTAAAAAATACCCAGAAGAAATCAAGAAAATACTCCCAGCCAAACCCAACAGAACTGGATTTTTCAGGTGCTTCCTAAAATTGAATAAAAACACATAAATAAAAATGGAGGATGACCAAAGAGGCAAAATTAGTTGGTGGTCTAAAACGGGAAAATAGTAATAGAGCGTTATTCCGATACCCAAAAAGATAGTGAATCGAATAAATGGGAAGGTAGAAAACTGATTCATTTTTGTCTAAGTTGTAGTAATAATGGTACAAATTAGTGAAAAAACTTCAATTTATTGGCTGATACTACGCTATTGACGAGATAAACAATTATTTATGTTTTTACAGGTTCTCTTATTTTTTACCCTTTTATTTCCGTACCTTTGCGGATTAGCGTTTTTAAAATTCAGGCTGAAAGAAAATGTCATTAATAATTATAGAAAGATTAAAGAAGTACCTCAAATCGAATGCTTTACCACAAAGTATTTCTAAGGGAAAGGCAATTTTTGCCAGTGGGAGAGTCAGTATTGATAAATTAGTAAATCAGGAAAAGGGAGAAGCAATTTTAAAAGTGAAAAGTGACTCAGGCTCAAGGAGTTATACTGTAAATGTTAAAAATTGGAATACCCCTATTCTTTATACCAGTTGTACTTGCGATTATGACTGGGGTGGGATTTGTAAACACCGAGTGGCATCATTATTAGTTCTTGAAAACGAAGCATCTAAATTTGGCTTGAATAATTCAAATATTCAAGTAAAAAAGAAAACCTATCCCACCAGCAACCATACCATCCGAATCAGTTCTTTTGATGACTGGACATTAAAAAATTTAGTTGCTTTAGATGACTGGAAAAATAGAAGTAGCATCAAAAAAGCAGATATTATTTCAGCACTCAATGGTGAAGCCGTAGTGGAAGTAACGTATAGAAACGAAACTTTTAATCTAAAATTTACGCAACTAAAATTTAACAGTGAGGTAGCCACTCAATGTTCTTGTTCACAAGACCTTGAAAATCAGGCTTGTATACATAAATTAGCTGCCTTGATTGCGATTCGTGATACTTTTGGAAGTAACAATCCTTTTGATAGAATGCGAGATTATTCCGCTGAAAAAAATAAACTTTTAGCAGAATATGGCTTCTCTTTGGAAGATGATTTAAAGGGAAAATTTGATTTTAAGCTCAAAACAGACGGAACGGTTCAATTAATCAGAATCGACAGTAGTATTCAGAAAATCAGCCAGTTCCAAAATTGGCGAGCATTCAATAATCGGATTTTTAGAAAACCCGAAACGATTTTTAGTGTAGGAATCAATGAAGGTCAGAAAGACCAACGCCTGCTCATGTACGTTCTCAGGTGTAAAGGAGAGGAATTTATCAATGATATTGCCATTGATACCTATTCGTACAAGGCTGGAGCAAACGGCAAAATGACCTATATTCGTTCAATCAGAGATAGTGATTTTGATAATTTCCCCAAAATGGAAGACTCTGATAATCAGATAATTGGGCTTTTAAATAGCATCAAAGATGATGGTTTAAAGAACTTCGGAAAGAAAAAAGAACTACACTTACCCTATTTTTATGAGTATCTAAATCGGGATGAAATATCGGCTTCGGATGCTCCAATCATTGAGGAATACATCAATAAAAAACTGAATAAGATATTTAGCTTACTATCTGAAAAACAGGTATTTACCAGTAGAACCTCTTACGTCGGTAGCCAGAATGATATTGAAGAAGTAACGATTTCACCCGAACAAATTTTACCCTTTTTTGTACTCAGAGAAGATGATGATTTCGTGATTTTAGAAGGCTTTACTAAACTCCACGGAAAAAAAGTGAAATTAGCTTCCTTGACCAATCCAGGAAGTTATTGGGTCAGAACGTTTGGTAAAAATATTTATAAATTAGCCAACCCAGAAGTGGCGAATCTCTTGAGCCTATTACCTCAAAATGGAATGATAAAAGTACGAAAGACCAATTTTTCGGGCTTTTTTCAAGAGTTTATTTTACCGCTTGCTGAAAAGTTTTCAATCGACTTGAAAATATCACAACAAATTGAAAATCAAATACTTACATTCCATAAACCTAAAATTTATTTAAAAGAAGACGAATCAAATCTCATGTTTATTCCTGTGTATGAGTATTACACAGAAACGCCCGAACTGTCCAATCTTGAACAAATACCAACGGAAGAAAATAAAGCTCTTGTTGAGTTTTCTCATGATTACAAAACCAATAAAATCAATTTTGACTCTGAGAAAATTATCATTCAAGAACGAAATCCTGATGCTGAAAAATATTATTACGATATTTTAAAAGAGCAAAATCCTGAATTTACCAGTCAAGAACAATATCCCTTCTTTTTCCTACCTTTCAATGATGTTTTGAAAGACGGTTGGTTGTTCAAATTCTTTGATTCTATGAAAGAACAAAATATAACTATTTTGGGATTCAAAGATTTGAAAAAATTCAAGTATAACCCTCATAAAGCTACCTTCAACATCAAAGCAGGTTCAGGAATTGACTGGTTCGATATGCACATTGAAGTACAGTTTGGCGACCAATTTGTGGGCATTAAAGAAATTCAAAAAGCCGTCTTAAAAAAACAAAATTACGTAGAACTGAAAGACGGTTCTTTGGGAATGTTACCCGAAGAATGGATAAAAAAATATGAAAATGTATTAAAGTTTGGGCGAATAAAAGGGGATGAACTGCAAGTTTCTAAACTCCATTTTTCTTTAATTGATGAGTTAAGTAAAGATATTGATAGCTTTGAAATTGAGCAGGAGCTTTTTGAAAAAAAGAACAAATTACTGAATTTCAAGGAGATGAATACAATTCCTTTACCCAAAAATATCAATGCAAAACTACGAGACTATCAAGTGGAAGGCTTTAAGTGGCTCAACTTTTTAGATGAATTTTCGTGGGGGGGTATTCTTGCTGACGACATGGGGCTTGGTAAAACCTTGCAGATGCTTACCTTTATTCAAGAGCAACAAAACAGAGATAAAAGGGCTACTAATTTGGTAGTTTTGCCCACTACCTTAATTTTTAACTGGCAGGCAGAAGCCGCTAAATTTTGTCCTGATTTGAAACTCTACGTGCATCGTGGGGGTACTCGACAGAAAGTAAATGAGCATTGGCGAGACTATGACATTATCTTAACGACTTACGGAATGGTTCGTTCAGACATTGAACTTTTCCGTGAATTCCATTTCAATTATATTATTCTTGATGAGTCTCAAGCCATCAAAAATCCTGACTCTTTAATTTCAAAAGCGGTAAAATTATTAAACTCCAGAAATCGTTTAGTGATGACGGGGACACCCGTTGAAAATAATACTTTCGACTTGTACTCGCAGATGGAATTTCTGAATCCTGGATTGCTGGGAAGTGGAGAGTTTTTCAAATTGGAATTTGCCACGCCCATTGATAAACTTCAGGATAAAGAAAAAGCCGCTCAACTCCGAAAAATTGTGTATCCTTTTATGTTGAAAAGAACAAAAGAGGAAGTAGCAAAAGACTTACCTGACAAAACCGAAAGTATTATTTACTGCGAAATGGATGCTAAACAACGCAAAATTTATGATACTTTCAGGGAAATGTACAAGCAGAAATTAGTAGATAAAATGGCTACCGAAGGCAAGGACAAAGCCGCTTTTTTGATTTTGGAAGCCCTTTTGAAACTTCGTCAAATTTGTGACAGTCCAGCGTTATTGAATGAAGATACTGAATACGACCAAAATTCAGCAAAATTAGAAGAAATCATCCGAGAAATTGAAGAGAACGCTGGCAATCATAAGATATTGATTTTCAGTCAGTTTCTGAAAATGTTAGATTTAATCAAAGAACACTTAGAGAAGCATAAGATTAAATACGAATATTTAGACGGTAAAACCACCGACCGTGCCGACCGTGTCAATCATTTTCAAGAAGATGAAAATTGTCGAGTTTTCTTGATGAGTTTAAAAGCGGGTGGCGTGGGTATTAACCTTACCGAAGCCGACTACGTTTATTTAGTGGACCCTTGGTGGAATCCAGCAGTAGAACAACAAGCCATTGACCGAACACACCGAATTGGGCAGAAAAAGAAAGTTTTTGCTTATCGAATGATATGTAAAGATACTATTGAAGAGAAGATTTTACTGCTTCAAGACAAGAAAAGAGACATAGCCAAAGACATTATCAGTACTGAAGACGGTTTCTTGAAAAAACTGACACAGAACGATATTATTGATTTGTTTTCTTAAAAGTACCAAGTATTAGGTGTTAAGTCGCAAGCACATTGAGCCAGTAAATTTAATACCCTACTCAAACCCTGTCAATCTGTCAAATGGCACAAGGTTTGACCATTTAATAAATCACTTTTGAAGTTGAGAAATTTAACATTAATTTTATATATTATGTCATACTGGCAGAAATTATTAGTGTTTATCGTTTATTAATATCTACCCTATAAACTTTTAAAATATTACAAACCACTGTTAATCAACATTTTAATTAAATTTCTCTATTCACTACCCACGTTTTAAATACTTTCAAGACAAAGATTATGAGTTACGATAGAAACTTTTTAAATAACCTCAGACTTGCCGAAATTACTGATTTTGATAACATTGAACTAATCCCGTTAGGAGGAGATGAAATTGATGATGACAAATTGGGAACACTGAGCGATGAGCTTCCGATTTTACCCGTTCGGAACATTGCTTTATTCCCTGGAATGGTAATTCCCGTGACGGTTGGAAGACAAAAATCCGTTCGTTTAGTTAAAAAAGCGTACAAAGGTAACCGCACTTTGGGCGTTATTGCCCAAGCGAACCCCAATAAAGACGAACCCACAGGTGATGATTTGTACAAAGTAGGAACGGTAGCCCACATCCTGAAAATGATTGTACTACCTGGTGGCAATACGACCATTATTGTACAAGGACGGAAGCGTTTTGAGGTGCAAGAATATACCAAAACAGAACCAAACCTCATTGCTAAAGTTGCCTACATTGACGATAATCTTCCCGCAAAACTCAATAAAGAAAATAAAGCACTGATTCAATCTTTGAGAGAGATGGCTTCTCGGATTTTGTTTCTCAATCCTGAGATTCCCCGTGAAGCACAAATTGCTCTTGATAACATCGAATCTCCTAACTTTCTCATTCACTTTCTTTCGGCAAATGTCAATGCTGAAGTAGCTGAAAAACAGCAACTTTTGGAAATCCCGAACGGACTTGACCAAGCTCGTCGTTTGTTGGAATTAATGATGAATGACATTGATTTATTAGAAATCAAACGTGAGATTCAGAGCAAAGCCAGCAGCGATATTGACCAACAACAACGTGATTATTACCTTCGTCAGCAAATAAAAGTGTTGCAGGAAGAGTTGGGCGTTGATAACCCCGAGGCAGAAATTGATAAATTAAGAGCCAAAGGAGCTAATAAAAAATGGAGTAAAGAAGTTGGCGACCATTTCCAGAAAGAACTCAATAAATTACAACGTACCAATTCAATGTCAGCAGAATATCCAATGTTGATGAATTATGTTGAATTATTGACTGATTTACCGTGGAACGAAACCACCAAAGATAATTTCGACTTAAAAAAGGCTCAGAAAGTACTTGATTCTGACCATTTTGGGCTTGAAAAAGTAAAAGAACGTATCATTGAATATTTAGCCGTTTTGAAAATGAAGGGCAATATGAAAGCCCCCATTTTATGCTTGTATGGTCCTCCCGGTGTAGGAAAAACATCTTTGGGTAAATCAGTTGCCAAAGCCTTGGGTAGAAAATACGTAAGAATGGCGTTAGGAGGTTTGCATGATGAATCTGAAATCAGAGGGCATCGTAAAACTTACATCGGGGCAATGCCTGGAAAAGTAATTCAGAATATTAAAAAAGCAGGTTCGGCAAACCCCGTTTTTATCTTAGACGAAATTGATAAAGTAGGTGCCGACCACCGAGGCGACCCCTCTTCTGCTCTTTTGGAAGTACTTGACCCTGAGCAAAATAGTGCATTCATGGATAATTATTTAGAAGTTGAATACGACCTTTCTAAGATTTTATTCATTGCTACTGCTAATTCTTTAGATACCATCCACCCTGCCCTTCGTGACCGCATGGAGATAATAGACATCAGTGGTTATACGATGGAAGAAAAGGTACAAATTGCGAAAAAACACCTTGTTCCTAAGCAAAAACAAGAACACGGTTTAGAAAATAAATCACTAACTATTACTGATTCAGCTCTGCAAAAATTGGTAGAAGGTTATACCCGAGAGTCGGGAGTACGTAAATTAGAGCAACAAGTTGGTAAACTAATTCGTAAAATAACCAAATCCATCGCTATGGAGGAAGAATACCCCAAAACCATTAAACCAGAGGAAGTGGTAAAATTATTGGGGCAAGAGGTTTACGACCGAGATTTGTACGAAACCAACGACACCGCAGGCGTAGTAACGGGTTTGGCGTGGACACCCGTAGGCGGTGATATTTTATTTATTGAGTCCATTTTGAATCGTGGAAAAGGTGGCGTAACACTTTCGGGACAGTTGGGCGATGTGATGAAAGAATCAGCTATGGCGGCACTTTCATATCTACGAGCCCATGCCGACGATTATGAAATTGATTACCGAGTTTTTGATAATTACAATCTCCATATTCACGTACCTGCGGGTGCAGTACCCAAAGATGGACCTTCGGCGGGTATTACCATGACTACGTCTATTGCATCGGCACTGACCCAACGCAAAGTAAAACCACACTTAGCCATGACGGGCGAAGTAACCCTACGTGGAAAAGTATTACCCGTTGGTGGTATTAAAGAAAAGATTTTAGCCGCTAAACGTGCTGGTATCAAAGAAGTTATCCTTTGTTATAAAAATAGAAAAGATGTAGAAGAAATTACACCATCGTATATTTCAGACGTTACTTTTCATTACGTGGATTATGTCGATGAAGTATTAGAAATAGCTTTACTGAAAGATAAGGTTTCAAAACCCATTCATTTTGTTTTTCCAGAAGAGAAGAAGGAAAATATATTGAATTGATTATTAGGGACTTTAAGCCTAACCACCCCAAATATAAGTTCGGGGCGGTTAGGCTTAATTATTTGACTCAGATGTAAAATTAAATTCACAACCTATCCGCAATTGCCCTATCATTCGATAACCTCGGTACTTTATTTTGTCCCCCTAATTTTCCTTCTCTTTTCATATATTCAATGAAAGAGTTTCGACGTAATGGCTTGATTATTAAGGGTCTAAGAATATTTCCAACCATCAAATCATCATAATAAACATTCAATTCGGCTAATTTTTGATTAAGGTCTTGGGCGAAAAATACCATATTTTGGGGTTCTTTCGAGAACTCAATTAGCCATTCATGATAGGGTAATCCGCCTTCAGGTGGCGTTACTTGGGGAGCAACTGTAAATTCTACTAATTCTACTTCGGGGTGGCGTTGCATAGCAAATTGCATGGCTTTTTCTACTTGGGTGGCGTTGCATAGCAAATTGCATGGCTTTTTCTACTTCTTCACCAATCACGTGTTCGCCAAAAGCGGAAATAAAATGCTTGATTCTGCCCGAAACAATAATGCGGTAAGGGTTCAAAGAAACGAATTTCACGGTATCACCAATGGAATAGCCCCAAAGTCCAGCGTTGGTATTCATCACTACGGCATAGTTTACGCCCAATTGTACTTCTCCGATATGTAAGCGTCTCGGGTTTTCTTTGAAATAGTCTTCCACGGGGATAAATTCATAGAAAACACCCGAGTTTAAAAGCATTAAAAGTCCTTCTTC
>JALONS010000285.1 GCA_025454855.1 Arcicella sp. | reverse complement strand
CTCTAATAGCCAGTCGCCAACCAAGTTTGAAGTTCTTTGAATAAATCCAAATGTGGTTGCTGTCCAAAATGAAGGTGGCAAGTTTTTAATGAAAAAAATGCCTTTATTTGTTATGGTAAAGAGTAAAACCAGCTTTATTTTAATACTCAGATGTTTCAAAAATTTCTAATTTCGCTGTAAATGAGCCATTTTTTATAGTTAATGTATCTGTTTTTGTGGATTTTACTTTGAATGAAAAGAAACCTTCAACAATATTCCTCTTCGAAATTTTATTAATTTTCAGTTCGGCGTCAATAATTTTGTCATAAATCAAAAAATTAGGGCTTTGATTTTCAAAAGACCTAATTAGTTTTACTTCAATATCATCCTTAAAAAATATTGTTTTTTGATTATTGGTTTTGTCAAACGCTGTAAGTATAAAAGTAGATTTATTGTTATCATTTGTGCTGGGGCTAACGTTTAAGCGATAAAAACTATATTTATTCTGTTTTGAGCCATCTGGTAGTATTTTAATTACATTTGAAAATTGGAAACTACCTCTACTAAGTATTATTTTTTCATTATTTAAAAGCATTTGGCCATTTAAAATAAAACTATCATCAAGTCTCTCGCAACAGGTGAGAAATATAACAGAAATTATTGCTATTAAATTTGCTTTCATTATTAAAATATTTAAAAAAGTTAATAAAAGAAACGCCATCAATATCACTGATGGCGTTGATAATGTATCAATAAAACTCCCATTGGAATCCACCGGTTTCGTATGTGAGAGTTTTAGGTTGCCAAAAAATAACATCTGTCGATGAACCAATATTACCACTTCCTGGATTATTATTGAAGGTAACCTCGCCGCCTATCTGAATAGAGCCAGCACCAACCTTTTGCTCATATTTACCATTGATTTTGAAAGTTACAAAGCTATTCCAGTCTTCTTCTTTCCAAGTAAATGTAGCAACAGTACTATAAAAGTTTATTGCCCAGTTATTAAAAATTATTTCATCTTTGTTCCACCAAGTACCTCTAATATCCGAACGATTTGTGGGTTCATATTTTCCAAAAGTTAAAACCTCAACATTAGAATTAGTAGGATTACCCTTTGATACACGCAATCTTATTTCTGGGGCACCTGATGCCCATTTTTCAACTGCATCAAGAGAGGCCTCATCCACAAATTTCATACGTTTTAATTTCAGTTGCTCTCCATTAGTTCGTTCAGCTGCTACAGTAGTAACAGGAGATGACCATGCCAACGGCGTTCCATTTTGAATACCTCTAATTTGATAATAATACCTTACATTGGGAGTTAAATTTGTTTCTAAGTATGAGTTACTATTTTGTGGTAAATTAGCTATTTTGGTATAAATACCCCCAGTACTTCTCCATATTTCATAACCTGTCTCAGATGGCAAATCGTCCCAATAAACATTTAGGACTCCAGCATTTTGATGAGTCATATTAATTCCAGCTGGTGCGTTTAATATTCTTAAACTGCTACTATTTTTTATGGGTAAATTGGCATTATTGTCCATCACTAAGTCCCCATTATCATTCACTCTCTCGTTGAACCCAATCACTACAACAGGTACATCAGGGTCAATCTCTTGACTAAGCTGAAAAGAGTTACCTTTTGAATCATATGCATTTAGGTAGGGAAACTTTTCATTTCGCCACGCAGCAACAATTAATTGTTTTTTATCGTAGTCCCAAGAAGTTGAATGTAAGGGTATTGAGATATTTAATCTTGGATTATCCAATACAATTTTTTCTATCTTGCCCTTACCGTCGTTTGCTAATACTTTGTTTAATTTGCTAACAAATTTATTATCATTTAATAGGTTTTTAACTAAGATATCATAATCGCCATCAAATTTTTTATTGGCTTCTTCTTTGAGTAATTTTCTAAACTCTTTATCAGGCATCATTTTAGCGATGGATTTAGCGAGAGTTTCGAATAAAACCTCTTTTTCTATCACAATAGGGTCAATTCCTTCGTTTGAAATCTTTAGATTTTTTTCGCCATTGTAAATACTTGTTGGAATTAGAATTTCTTCACGTTCTAATTGGGCTTCATTAGAAGGTACCGTTTCATTATTTTCCTTACATGCCTGTGTGAATAGCACTGAAATAAAAAATAAAACCCTCATAAATTGATTTTTTTTCATAAATTTGAAATGTTTAATTGTTTTAAAAATTAGACATTTAAGCCTCCAGTTGTCGGCAAGGATTTCTCGGAGGCTTAATTTCTGCAAATGTATATAGTTTATCAGAAATGAAATGTCCAAAATTAGACAAATAAAAGTCCAAAATTAGACAATTTTATGGTAGTTTTTTTGAGCGTAGTAAATGTAAACAAGAACGCGACATACCAAGGTAAGAAGCAAGATAATGTGTTTTTACCTTTGAAACTATATGTGGATATTGATTTTGGAATCTTTGATAACGTTCTATTGCTGATAATCTTAATGAGCGTACCCTTTCATCGTATAATAACATATATCTTTCGGTGATTTTTAATGCAATATAGGATGTTTCTGGGAATTTTTTGTATAGATTTTCCAAATCTGATAGCTTTATACTTAACACGATGGAATCTTCCAATATTTGTATACTTTCGTATGATGGTTTTTGTTGAATAAAACTATAGGCGGAATAAATAAAATCATTATTACTTACAATCCAAGAAGTAATTTCTTCTCCATTATCATAATAAAATGCTCTTGCCATTCCAGAGCAAAGGAAATACAATTTGTCGGATACCTGTCCTTCTACTAGGAGTAAAGTACCCTTTGGAATATTACCAACATGTACTATTTGATTAATATTTTTTGCAATATCATCTTTCAAAGGAAGTATGGTATTAATGATATTAAAAAAGTTAGTGGTCATTTCTAATTTATTATTCCAACGACCAGCATTATGATGGTTTTGGAGTAGTTTTAGAGTTAATTTACTAACTATCAAGCCTTTACATAATGCTTTCGAGTTGGGACTGATGAACTTTGCGACCGCTCTGATTTGCTGTCCACAGGACAGCAGCACGCCAGCGAACCCAACCCACAAACTAAATTGCTGAAAGTAAATTTGCAAGGAAAAATCTAAAAAAGCAATTGTGTACCAAAATATTTTGAGTTTCGGAGAAAAAGTTGCGAAACTACCACGCATTGAAAATGTCGAAAACCAACTTTGCGATTAGAAGAACAGAAAAAAACTCCAAAAGGCTGTCCTGTCCACCGAAAAATATGCGTTTGAAAAATTGAAAACCCAGCGAATTTTGCGTGTCGAGCGAGCCTAAAAGACGTGATAACTTACTATGAATAAAACTTTAAAACCATATTTAATTAACAAAGCATTAATACACTTAGTTTTTAAAAAGCGTGGTTTGAGTATCTTCATTATTTAAGTCCGTAGTTTTTCTCTTTTTTCTTGATGCTTTGGCTTTTGTATTTTTTTCTATTGGTTTGTTAAAAACTAACGTTTTAAGTATTGGAAATCTAAATTCTAAATGTTTTTTTACTAATGATGCATGAGATAGTGGTTTTTTTGCATTTTCAATATCTTCGTTTGTATCGTAATCTAATAAGATAACATCTTGATTATGAGCTTTTGCACCAAGTTCATCTACAATAGATTTTACACGATTTTCTAAAATATAAGCATAGGCTCTCATATAAATTTTTTTTCTTGCAGTAATATAGTCTAATAATTCGTTTCCGTTTATACCTTGTCTATGACCTAAAGGCTTTCCAAATTTGCGAACAGTTCTTTTGATTCCTGACATGTTTTTGATTGTAAACTTTGATGGGTCAATACCCTCATTTTCAAATACTTTTAAACCTTGCCAAATACCTTCAACTGTTTCTGCAAAATAGCCTTCTGAAAAAGGTATGGGGATATTACCATGTGGATAAAATGGACTAAATTTAATATATGGATGATTGCCTTTTGATGTAACATCAATAATTAAAGCATTAGGATATTGTTTTTTTAGTGTTTTTTCTGCTTTTTTCCTGCTTTCGATGTAAATCATAATCTTATAAATTATTGATATTAGTAATAAATTCAATTGGAATATGTTCCAAAATTAGTAATTCTGCTTGAAAATAACTCCTTTCTTCTTCATTTTCAATATCAAAATGTTTATTTTTTTTTACTAAATCAAACTTGATTCTATTTAAAGCCTCGATATCATTCCCTATTCTTACTCCATTCTTCGTTGCATTTCTATCGGAATACTTTGTATTTAATAAGTATGCAACATCTAACGATATTTCTAAAATTATTGGGTTTTGAATTCGTCCTTCTTTTTGGGCAACATACATCATAGGGTGTTGTCGTGTAAATGAAACTCTTACATAATTCTGTAAATTTGCCTTAGAATCTAACGACCTTGATAGTTCCCCCCCTCCAAAATATGGAACATTAATGTTGTTTTTTATGCAATAATCCCATGAATATAAACCATTGTTTGTTTTTATTGATTGTAGATTTGCTTTATCAGTAAAGTGATAGAATTTTACAATTCCATTCTGTTTAAGAATATTTTCAATTTCTCTCCAATTTTCTTTTTTCTCTAATAGTTGTATTTTCCTTTTATTGAGTTTGTCTTGTAGAATTTGCTTCTCTCTTTCCTCTTGCTTTTTAAGTTGACTTTGTCTTTCTGCTTGCAGTTCAAGTTGTCTTTGTCTTTCTTCTTTAACTTTTTGAATTAAAATTTGGTTTTGTCTTTCTTTCTCTTTTTGTTCTTGCTCAACAATTACCAACTTTGCTTGTGCAATGAGGTAATTTTCTTTTTCAATTTTAGCCTTTTGTGAACAAAATTGTTCATAATGAGTGAGGTATGTTGTTTCATCAAACCAGTTTAAGCCAGCTATAACTTCTTTTGTTTGCTTTAAATGAGAATTTATATTTGATGCTACAGAGACATTTACAAAGGCGTAAGTATTATTTTTACGTTTTAAAACTGCAACATTTGTATTGGTGGAATTGCATGTATAAGCATCAATAACTAATACCGATTCATATTTTTCGTTTTCGAGATTTTGCAAGCGTTCATTTTCCGCTTTTGTTTGTTCCGCAATTTTCTGTGCTTGAATATCAGCTAATCGCTTTTGGTCTTCTAATATTCTGTTGCGTTGTATCGTTTCCTGTCTTTTCTGTTCAGCAACCTTTTGTGCTTGAATATCAGCTAATCGTTTCTGCTCAGCTAATACTCTGTCACGTTGTATTGTTTCTGCTCTTTTTTGTTCCGCAATTTTGAGTGCTTGAATCTCAGCTAATCGTTTTTCTTCAGCCTGTGTTTTCGCTAATTCCTGTTTGAATATTCTCTGTTTCTTCTTTTTCTTTTCTTCAACGATTAGTATAACTAAAAGAATAAAGATTAGGAGTACAACGATGCCGAAAATAGTTTCTGCCATAGATAAGTGGTTTGTGGATATGTAGAATGAGATTATTAATATTACCCAACTCTCTTTATATTAGGGTTTTGTGATGTTTATTTTCGTTGTTAACTTTCCAACACTCCGAAAGGAGATGGTGGGGATTGATGTTTAAAATTTACTCAAATATAAAAAACCTTTTCTTCTTTCGTCGAGTTGGACGCCAAAAAAGT
>JALONS010000041.1 GCA_025454855.1 Arcicella sp. | reverse complement strand
AAAATGTTCTTTACTTCTGAAAGTTTCATGGTTTATTTTGATTGATTTTTTACTTTTTCTATTTCTTTTTTAGCCTCTGCTAAATCTTTTTGAAAAGCTGGATTTTCTAATAAAAAATTCACAAACTGCCGAGCAAAAATGCGTCCCGCTTCGGAATCTGATGGGAAATGTACGCCTAAAATTTCACGAGAATACGCCATATCATAAGCATTTTTCAAGAATAAATCGGTGTTTTCAGGTAGTAATTCTTGATAGACGTAAGCTGCCATGTAAGAAGCAGAAGAATGTCCCGAAGGATATGCTTGAAAATTGGTATTGTCTAAGTTTTTGATACGAGCATCAAGCATATACGGGCGTGTTCGGTTGAATTGGTATTTCAACGCCCAAAAGTAATAGCTGCAATCAGCCCAAACTTTTGCCATAAAATTAGCAGTAATTGGTAGTTGTGCTGGATTAAACCAAGGGATTTGTCGTCCCATATGAAATAGATTCGTGCGTAGTTTTTGCCAATTGGGACTTTGAGGAGTTGCTTTTGGACTGTAATAAACTTCGGCAAACTCCAAAGATTCCTTCACTTTTTCAGGGGTGCGGGCTGATGCTTGAAGGTTAAGTAAAAATTCAATCTCAGCTTTGGTCTGTAAAGAGCTGTTAGCTGGAAAGTGGGGAATACTGAAATCAGTAACAGGAATGATTAAATAAGCTGGTTTGAGGGTTAAACGAGTCCACGTAGTAAGTGGTAAACCTTCAACGGGAAACTGATTTCTATCGGAAGAATCTGGCAGAGCTTTAGGGCTTAATTTTGCCAATTCTTTATAGTGTCCCGTAATGGGTGTTAATAAACGTGTTTTTCTTTGAGCAATCGTACTCGTGAAAATTAGTATTGAAGAAATGAATAAAAAGAGATGTTTCATAGTAATTTTTATGATAAAGACGGCGAACTACTTCAAAAGACGCAAATCAAATTTAAGTACAAATACAATCGCCATTTTTATGCTGAATTTCTATAATATTACCGTATTGGTCGGTTTTCACGGGACAACAGTCAATCAATTTCTGTTTGAGTTGTTCCCGCCCACGCTGCACCCGTGATTTTGCCCCAGAAACAGAAATCCCTAAGCGATTAGCAAGCTCTACCTGACTAATGCCTTCAATATCAACCAATTGGAGGGCTTCTCGGTATTTAGGAGCGAGGTCTTTTTTGAATTCTTCTAACCAAATTCCTACCATTTCATTCAAATTATTCTCTTTGAAAGCGTTTTCGGATTCATTTTCAGTCACGAAAATTTCTTGATTTTCTAAATTGCGTTTTTGAGAACGGAAATAATTGAGGACTGTGTTGCGGGCAATTTGAAAAACCCAACCTGCTACTTTTTCTTCTTCCCTGAGCAGATGCAAATTTTGGTGAATTTTGATGAATACTTCTTGTAGGAGGTCGTCGGTAATATCGGAATTATGGGTTTGATGACGAATAAAATCTTTGACAGGATGGCTAAATTTGAGCCATATTTCGTTGAAAGTAATTGTGTTTAATGTATTTTGAAGCATAATTCAGCTTTTTCTGTAAAGATGCGAAATGCTCAAAAAGGACGCAAAACCTCATTTTGATGTCCGTTTACGGTTACTGTTGCTGTCATTGGTTTTATGTTTTGGTTTTAAAAATGCTTTACGGAAGTCGTCCTTCAAAAGGACGACTTCCGTGTTGTGTTAATTCTACACCGCTTCCTTCTTACTCACCGTCTTCACGTTATCACTTGAATGACGGTCGATGAGAATGTTGATAGGGTCAATTCCTGCCTTGGTTGGCTCTTCCTTGACTTTGATTTTCAGGACATTATCTTTTTTCGTGAAACGATGTTTTTTCAAATACAACAATTTATCATCTCCTTTGTTATCTTTTCCGTACACCCCTACATCAATCCATTCATTGAGTTTGATAGGTGCTTGATTTCCAGCACTATCCGCCCTGAATTTTTCGGTACTTAGTGTTAGCGTTACCTCGTATGTTTTATCCTTGTTAGCTATAAATTCTGCTTTATCAACCTTGTTTTCATACAGGGTGATGGTCTCGAACATATCCGTAATGAGGTATTTCAAGCTGTCGGGTGTGGCGTTGCGTAGATAACCGATTAAATCCGTAGAGGTTGGATAACGCCCTTTCGGATGGTCGGGTCCGGGGTATTGCCAATCTTTAACGTACTGGCTGAGGGCGGCATTAATTTTATCTTCACCCACGTAATCTTGCAAGGCGTACATACACATTGAACCTTTATTGTAATGAATGTACGACTGGCGTTCTACCTGAGCCAATGGCATTTCTTTTTTACTTTCCGAGCTTCTACCAAACAAGTATTCATCTAAATTATACTTCATAAATTTCTGCATAATTTCGGGTTTGGTGTTGTGTTTCATCACCATCAAAGCGGAATATTCCGACATAGATTCTGACAACATCGCATTACCTTTTACGTTGGCTTCGGTTACTTGGTGTCCCCACCATTGGTGTCCCAGTTCGTGAGCCGTTACGTAAAACGGTATATTGGCATCTTTTTCCTTAATATCCATCACAAAACCAATTCCCTCTGAAAACGGAACCGTGTTGGCAAATGATTGGGCAAACGACGCATATTTGGGAAATTCCATAATCCGCATCTGACGGAACTGAAACGGTGAGAAACTGGTAGAGTAGTACGCCAGTGCTTTTTTCATACCGTCCATCATTCTGCCAACGTTTTGGTCGTGTCCTTTATGATAGTAAATTTCCAGATTTACATCCTTCCATTTATCCCGTACCACTTCATAGCGAGCCGAAACCACCGAGTAAAAATTAACCATTGGCTTATCCATCTTATACGAAAAATACTTTCTGTCGCCTTCCTGATAGGTTTTTTGTAAATACCCCGGAGCAATCGCCGTTTGGTCGGGTTCAGTACCGATAGTCATTTGAAAACGAATCCAGTCGCCATCATCACCAAAAAGGTTTTGAGTTAAACCTCGTTTATCTGACTGTTCCATCATACGCTCTTTGGGTTTCAGACCTTGTTTTTTACGGTCGTCCTCACTTGAAAGTTCCCGTCCTTCTTCATAACCAAGATTCGGGAAATAATCGGTGTTGTTAAAGAAAGTACCATTATAAACCAACGAAGTTCCCGCTGCTCCAGATAGAAAACTTTTGGAGTCCACGGAGATTTTAAAGGTCATTTTTACGGAATCTTTCGGGGCAAGTGGCTTTTTAAGTGTGTAAAGAGTAGTTCCCCAATTTTGCCAATTTTGCTTGATGGTTGAGCCGTTTTCGAAAGCCAAACTTTCCACGTTTACCTTTTTGTTGAAAGCAATCATTACGTCTTTTATTACCTGATTTGATTTATTTTTCAGATAATAAAACCCTTCTGCTTTCATCGAACGCTGTGTAGGGTACAAATCTACTTTGATGTCAGACTCTACAATGCGGGGTTGTACCATGTTTTCGTATTTCGCCTTTAATGTTTTTTCATAATCAGCTTGGTCTTTTTCTTGCTCTTTTGAATTTTGGTACTCTTCTAAAACATTGGTATTATAGAAAACGTAACATCCTGTTAGTGAAAAAGTTATGATGGCTAAAATGGCAAAAGTGGCAATGGGTTTAGTAAAGCGATGTCCACTCATTAACCAACGGGTTTTTAAAAGTTCTTCCGTTCCTCGGACGGATAAAACAGTGGCAATGGCAAAAATAATCATGGTGAAACCTAACCAATAAAGGCTCAACCAAGAGAACGACTTTACAAAATGTCCGTAAAGGTTCATGTCAGAAAAACTGCCTAACTCGCCACTGGCAAAAGACAACATGGAATGTTCAACGCCCAAATACGAAAGAACTAACTGGAGAATCAGAAATAGAATAGAAACGGCAATACCCACAAATTTATCGTTTACCAAAACTTGTATAAAGAAAAACAAGATGGTGTAAAAAATCATTGTGATTAATTGCCCCACGTAAAAATGCTCTATATATACTGGCAACTGAAAATTAAAATATCCTTTGATGGCTTGTACGGAAATACCCACAAAAATCAAGACTGCAAAAAGTCCGCAGTAGATAATAATCATGGCGAGGAATTTACTGAGCAAACCCACAAAGTCAGGAACGGGCATGGCATCGTTGATGAGATTGAACTTGTTTATCCGTTCTTTCCAGAGGAGTTCGCCCGCATACGTAAGCGAAAGTGCGTACATAAAAGGGGTAAAATTGCCCAAACTGCTCAGTACATTAGCTGTGTTGGGAATAGATTTTACCCCAAACCATTCTACGGGGTTCATTAGGGCAGAAATCAATAGACAAACGCCCGCAATAACAATGGTTAAAAATGGCAACTCCCGAACCGACATTTTGGTATAAAACCAAGCGTTGTGGATGATTTGGCGAATGGTTGTGGACGGATTCAAATATTGTGATACCTTCGGGATTGTTACCGTTTCTGGCTTGATTTTCAAGGATTTATCTTCTACAATAGCTTTCTTTTTGAATAATCCTGAACGTACTACATTGAAACTAAACGCAAAGTAGGTAATTACCAAAATCAGAATGCCTACGCCCGTCCACAACAAACGGTTGTACAGCATAATGCCTTCTAAAGGAATAGTCATGGCATTTTTTTGGGCGGGTGTCCAATAGCGAGTTACATAACCGAAAGTTCGGATACCGAAAGGGTCAATTAAAGCCCCTAATTCACGGTTTTCTATATCACCCATTAAGTTTTGTGAAATAGAGTACACCACAAATAAAATGATACCCTGCGTATAAATGATGACTGATTTGCGGGTTAAAGCTCCCCCAGCAAAAAAGAATGCCCCCGTGAAGAAAAGGTTAGGCAATACCAGTATCAAAAAAGGCTGTAAATAATGCCAAAAACTGTACGGAAGCAATTTGGTAGCATCACGGCTGGGCATAAACTCACCGATGGTGAAGCCCAAAATCATGGCGGCAAAAATGAAAAGTAATACCAAGAATGAACCAAAGAAACGCCCAAAAAGATAATCGAATTTTTTGAGAGGCGTACTAAACATCAGAGCTTCGGTATTAAACTCGAAGTCCCGTAAAACGGCAACTCCCATCACCGCCGATGTAATCATCATAAACAAATATGAAAAAACGATTTCGGTAAAAGCAATGGCTTGCGGAGCATTCTCTTTCGTTTGCTCACCACCGCCCACAATTTTGATGGCATCGGTAGATACCAAAATGATGGGAAGTACCAAGATTAGCGTAAAATATATCCAAGTGGCAGGTCGTCCTTTGCGGTACGCCCACTCAAATTTTATAATTTCTGAAAGCATTTTAAAGAATAGTTATTAGTGATTAGTTATTGGTGATTGGGATACTGATTATTAGAGAAATACGTTTTCATACCACTCTAATAACCAATCACTGATAACTAATCACCAAAATTAGTTAGAGAATATTTTTCCGAAATAAACATCTTCTAAATCAGCCGTGATAGCTTCAAAAGTACCGTCGGGATTGGTTTCGTTTAGTACGTGTATCACGGGTGAGCCAGCAATTAGGCGGTCAGAAATGACATTATAGGAAGTACGATAATTGACTAAATCTTCTTTTTTAATGCGTTTACGCCAAATTTTTCCCGAAATACTATCAATGGCTTCGAATGGATTCCCCTTGTAAAGTACCTGTCCTTTGTTGATGATTGCCATATCTGAACACAATTCTTTCACGTCCTCAACGATGTGCGTAGAGAGAATTACGATGGTATTTTCACCTAATTCTGAAAGTAAATTCAGAAAACGATTCCTTTCGGCGGGGTCGAGACCCGCCGTGGGTTCGTCCACAATAATCAGTTTAGGATTGGCAATGAGTGCCTGAGCAATCCCGAAACGTTGTTTCATACCACCCGAAAAGCCACCTAAATTTTTCTTGCGAGATTCCCACAAATTGGTTTTTTGTAAAAGTGATTCAACCAAATTTTTGCGTTCGCTATTATTCGTAATGCCTTTGAGTATTGCTAAGTGATTGAGCAGGGTAATGGCATCTACTTTGGGATATACCCCGAATTCTTGTGGTAAATACCCTAAAGTTTTACGGACTTCTTCTTTTTGAGTAAGTACATTGATGTCTGCCAAAGCAATAGAGCCAGAGTCAGCTTCTTGTAGGGTTGCAATGGTTCGCATCAGCGAGGATTTTCCAGCTCCGTTGGGTCCTAAAAGCCCAAACATTCCTTGATTAATGGTGAGATTTACATCTTTGAGAGCTTGTACCCCATTGGCGTAAGTTTTGTTAAGATTTGTGATAGTTAATTGCATAGTGTTGAGTTAAATTGGAGGAATTCACAGATTAATGCTTGAATATGCAAAAGAGTACTGATTTTATCATCAAACAAGTGATAAAATCAGTAAAAAAAATGCTGAAAGGTACAAAAACACAAAACCGCTGTGAGAACTTCTCACAACGGTTTTGGCATAAAATCAAAATAAGGAATATTGTTAAAGATTTTGGGGAATAGAGTTAGCCTTCAACGCCTCCCAGTTGCTAATTACTTAATGATAAAAGTGCTTTGTCCAATCTTGAAACCTTCCGAATATAATTCTACGGTGTAGTTTCCTGGACGGTAGGCAGCACCACGAGCATAAAGCATCTCCACGTTTTGGTCGTTATTGGTATAAGCTACTGTACCTTTAGTAGTGTATGCCATTTCTTTTCCATCGTAGTTAAACACACTCGAACCCGTAGCGGAGTCAGTAATTACCGCACCGTCGGCATCCATGATGCGTACTAATATGTCTTTGTTTTCTTTTTCAGTAATAGGATTTGCTGGCAAGCTAAACGCCAATTTCAATTGGTCCACTCTTTTAGCACGGTATTTTCCACCATCTTTTACTTTTCCTTTCGATGTTACCGCATATACCTGCAAGTTGGTAGCTTTTAATTGAGCACCCGTTTTTACTTTTTTTGTAAGTTCTTCATTTTTAGAAGTATAATCGGCTACAGTTTGAGTCAATTTTTCTTTCTCTCCTTTCAAACCAGTGTTCTCTTCAATGAAAACTTGCTTTTCTTGTACCAACACTTCTTTTTCTTTCGATAAAGTAACAGTTTGAGCCGTTAAGTTCTCGTTTTCAGCTTTCAACTGGGCTAACATTTGGTCTTTTTCAGCCAAAAGTGCTACGTATTCTTGAATCTTTGCATCGTATTGTTTAGAGTTGAAGAATTTAGCATTTTTCAAGGCTTTTTTATCTTTCTCTAACTGTTCTTTCGCTGCTACTAATTCATCCACTCGTCCGCCCAACGATTTTATCTCAGCAATTTTAGCGTCTAATTGAAGCGAAACCGAGTCTAAACGTGATTTTGTAGATGCCAATTGTTCTACTTTCTGACTAATTACTTGTTCTTGGTTGGTATTCGTTTTTTTAGAATCATAAAGTAAATACCCCAAGAATCCGATGAATAACATCGCCACAGCGAGTGCTGCTTTTAGGATGCCATTACCATTGTTGTTGTTTTGTGTCGTTTCCATTTTGTTTGTTTTGGGTTTGATAATTATCCAGAATATTTTTAGGTAGTGTTTATCTCAAAGAATTATCAGTTTTTGATTTTAGACGTAAAATTAACGTCAGATATACAATTTTCATATAGGGTAGAGAGCAGCGGCAAAAATGAATGTATTTTTTGAAATCATAAAAATCTGATTATCAGGAACTTATAAAATTTTCCATTTGGGGGTATCACTACATCATGTGATTTAAAAAATATTTTTTTCAATCTTTTAAAGAAAAGAATATTTTTCAAAACAATTTTCTAACACAAATATTTATATCCTTTATAGATATTGTATCAATTAGCCATTTATTAAACATGACAGATTTATCCTCAACTACCAACTGTGATACCTTTAAGGAACACCGCTCTGCTATGCCTCTGTTAGCAGCTTATGAGTTTATGGAAATTTCCAGAAATGATGTGCCTGAATACAATGTTTTTGAGAGTTTTGCTCAAAGCAAAAATTGGTTTTGTGACTTCAATAAAATAAAAAGATTCTTACAAGACCGTAAGAATACCATTGTGGTCACTTGTGAAAAACAGAAAATTGAGTGGGTAAGTAAAGGATTTTCTCGCATGACTGGTTATGAGTCTGAAGAAGCTATTGGGCAATACCCTAAATTTTTACAAGGACCTGAAACATCAGAGACATCAAAAATGGCTATTCGAGAAAAAATAAAGTCACAAGAAAAGTATTCGGGTAGAATTATCAATTATCGCAAGAACGGAGAAAAATACATTTGTAAAGTAGATATACTCCCGATGTACGATACAGCGGGAAAATTGGTGAACTTCGTAGCATTTGAACACGAAGTAGAAAGTTTGTAAGGGTCGTTGTCTTTTTCTGTTATATATCGAAGTCGTACAGTGAAATATTTCGTTGTACGGCTTTTTGTTTACCCAAACATCACACTCGTCATCGACAGAGACCCACCTTGTAGTTGGTCGTTGAAAAAACTCAAATCATCTTTTTTGTCTTGTAGAGCCAAAGTATAAATCAGCGGATAGTAGTGGTCGGGGGTGGGAACTGCCAACTTCACGGCTTCTCCCAATTTTTCGTAATCAAACAAAGCCTGATGATTGCCGTCTGCAATGTGTTTCTTAAATAATCCGTTTGCTTCTCTTGCCCAATCAAAACCAAAATTAGGTTCATTCATTCTATTGAACGCCACCATCCTAAGATTATGCACCATATTTCCACTGCCCAAAATCAGCACGCCTTTATCACGCAAGGCACTTAATTGTTTAGCTAAGGCATAATGATATGAAGCGGGTTGGTAGTAATCTATGCTTAACTGTAAAATTGGAATGTTGGCTTCGGGGTACATTTTTTTGAGAATAGACCAAGCTCCGTGGTCTAAACCCCAATCGTGGTCGAGTCCTACGTTGGTACTTTTGATTATCTCTTTCACTTCAGAAGCCAATGCAGGACTACCTTTGGCGGGATAAGTACTTTCAAATAACGCCCTCGGGAAACCGCCAAAATCATTGATTTTCTTGGGTAATTCCATTGCCGTCACGTGCGTACCCCGTGTGAGCCAATGGGCAGATACTACCAGTACAGCTTTGGGCGTAGGGAGACGCTTGCCTAAATCTTCCCAAGTTTGCGTAAAACCATTATTTTCGATGGCATTCATCGGTGAGCCGTGTCCCACAAAGAGGACAGGCATCCGTTCGGTAGATGATAAGTTTGCCGTAAATGAATTAAATTCAGCAATATTCATGGATTGAGCCGTTAAGGGTAACAGCGATAATGTTTTGAGGAAATCGGTACGGTTCATGGAAGCCAGTTCTGTAAAATTTCTTGACTTTGATAATTTCAGAACAATTTTTGGATAGGAATAATTCACCAGTAAACTTTTCCGCAAATAGCCGTAACTTTGATAAAACTTTATCCCTTTTTCATGCAATCCTTCCAAATCAAATCAGTATCTACCGAAATATCCGCCGAAATCCAACGTAAAATCGACTTCAAAACCAAACCTCTGGGGGCGTTGGGAATGTTAGAAAAATTAGCTTTGCAAATAGCACTAATTCAACAAAAAGAGTTCCCTGTGCTTAATAATCCTCATGTGGTGGTATTTGCGGCTGACCACGGGCTGGCTCGTGAAGGCGTGAGTAAATATCCGTCGGAAGTTACTTATCAGATGGTTTTAAATTTTGTGAGGGGCGGGGCGGCAATCAATGTGTTTGCTCGCCAACATGGTATAAAACTGACCGTAGTAGATGCAGGAGTAGCAGGAGATTTTGAGCAAGATTTACCTATTGTTCATCAAAAAGTGACGTATGGTACAAAAAATTCGTTACAAGAACCCGCCATGACTTTAGCAGAAGTAGAACAATGTATAGCTTCGGGAGCAAAAGTAGTGCATGAAATTTATCAAAAAAATGGTAATGTGATAGGTTTTGGCGAAATGGGTATTGGTAACACCTCAGCCGCCAGTTTACTGATGGCAAAAATTGGTAAATTCCCCATCGAACAGTGTGTGGGTAGAGGTACTGGATTAGATGAAAAAGAGCTACAACGTAAATCATTAGTACTACAACAAGTATTAGAAAAGCATTCAAACGCCCAGACACCCCTTGAGGTATTGGCAAGCGTAGGAGGATTAGAAATCGCCCAGATAGTAGGAGGGATGTTGCAAGCCGCTGAAAATCAAATGATTATTTTGGTGGATGGGTTTATTGCTACTTCCGCTTTTTTGGTGGCTCATGCCCTGTATCCAGCCGTGATGGATTATGCCATTTTTTGTCATCAATCCGATGAGAGCGGTCATCAATTGATGCTGAAATACTTAAATGCTGAACCCCTCCTAAAACTCAGTTTGCGTTTGGGCGAAGGCACTGGCTGTGCGTTGGCTTATCCGTTGGTACAAGCAGCCGTCAATTTTTTAAATGACATGGCAAGTTTTGAAAGTGCGGGCGTTAGCAATGTATAAAATACCAAATGGTAATGGCATTGTAGAGCCAAGGCAAATGTTAATGTTGTAGAGCCAAGGCAAATGGTAATGGCGTTGTAGAGCCAAGGCAAATGGTAATGTTGTAGAGCCAAGGCATTGCCTTGGCTCTACAATCCATCGAATGAAATCTTGCATAAATATTCCCATAAAAATATGATTACCCCACAATATTGGAAACAACAATTACATATTTTCCTGAATGCTTTGATGTTTTACACTCGCATACCAGTACCTAAATGGATGCACCACGATGAAGAAATGTTGAATAAAGCCACTATTTACTTTCCAGTTATTGGTTGGATTGTGGGGGGAATTTCAGCATTGACTTTCTACATTTTTTCTTTTGCGTTTAATCCTGAAATTGCGATTTTGCTGAGCATGATAGTGAGTGTACTGACTACGGGAGCGTTTCACGAAGACGGTTTTGCGGATGTTTGTGATGGTTTTGGTGGAGGATGGACGAAAGAGAAAATTCTTGAAATCATGAAAGATTCGAGGGTGGGAACTTACGGGGCTGTTGGGTTGATTTTGATATTGGGTATTAAGTTTTTCAGTCTGGAAATACTCGATAATCAAACACTTGTTTGTTCGTTGGTAATAGCACACTCCTTGAGTAGATTTGTGGCTTTGAGTTTGATTTTCACCCTCGACTACGTGCGTGAAGATGCTCTTAGTAAAGTAAAACCCATTGCCAAAAAACTTTCTCAAAACGATTTATGGACTGCCTTCACATTTGCTGTAATTCCTTTTTTTTTATACGTTATTGTTACTAAAAACTTCTTTTTATTCTTAGTTTTTCCGCCACTTATTTTGTGGCATTTGTACGCAGGATATTTTTTTAAAAAATGGATTGGTGGTTACACTGGCGACTGCCTCGGGGCAACTCAGCAAGTAGCAGAAGTAATTATTTATTTAGTAATTGTGGTAATTTCAACGTAAAATATCATGGAAATATTCTTAGTACGTCATACTTCAGTGAATGTTCCGAAGGGAATATGCTACGGTAAATCAGATGTGGGCTTGAGTGAAAGGGCTTCGGCAGAAATTAAAAATACGGTAGAACGCCTATCCAATCATTGTGATATTAAAACCGCTAAAGTGTGGAGTAGCCCCGCCACACGATGTTTACAACTGGCTGAAAGTATTAATGCTCAATTTGATATTGACGAAAGACTTTGGGAGATGAATTTTGGCGATTGGGAAATGAAGGCTTGGGACGATATAAAACGCAAAGAATCAGAGACTTGGATGATGGATTTTGTTAATGTGCGTACTCCCAACGGAGAAAGTTTCAAGGAATTATCTGCCAGAGCCAATGAGTTCTTAGACGAAGTAATCGACCAGTCTCATCGGCAGGTAGTTTTGGTAAATCACGCCGCTACCATCAGAACGCTCATTTGTAGAGCCTTAGATTTAGACCTAAAAAATGCTTTTCGGATGGAAATAGATTATGGGTCTATTTCCAAAATTACTTACAAAAACGGATTTTGGTCGGTACGATTTATCAATAACTAAGCCATTACCGACATTTTCTTCCGCAAACTTTCTATTTGCATTTGATGTACTTTTATCAAAACCGAATTAATTTCTTGGTGTTTTAGGTCTTCAACTGATAAGTTATAGAGTTGGGCAATTTGTCCAAATCTTTCTTCCGAAGGCATCCTTTTCCCGTTTTCTTTCTGCCAATAAGCAGGTTGTGTAATCCCCATTCTTTCGGCTACATATTCTTGACTGTACCCGTATATTTCACGAATTCTGCGAAGTTTCGTTGCAATTTCTTCCATGTTCAAATCAGTTTGTTGTTCAATTCCTTCCATATTTCTATCTTTTTGAATGACAGCTTTCGGGTTTCGACTGTCAATATACGTACTATTCTTCATTAATGGTATTAGAATTCGCTTACAAGTATTCCGATGCGGTCTAAAATACCAGTAAATTCGGGTTGCAACGGGGCAACAACTTTGATGTTGGTATGGGTAAAAGGATGCTCAAAGGTTAGCTCCCGAGCGTGCAATAGCATTGTCTGTAAATTAAACTCTTTTTCAAACATTTTGTTGTGTTTACATTCTCCATGGGTTTTATCACCAATCAGATAATGTCTTAGTTGGGCAAAATGTCTTCTGATTTGGTGCATTCTGCCTGTCTCGGGAACGATTTCAGCCAAAGAATACCTTGATTTTGGGTAACGACTCACTTCAATGTCCAATTCCACTCGTTGTAAGCAACGATAATGCGTGATGGCATCTTTCAAAACCCCCTTTTCGTTTTCCAAAGGTCGGTTGGTTGTACCTTCGTCGGGTAGATAACCCCTCACCAACGCCAAATATTTTTTCTGGCAAGTATGATTTTCAAATTGTTTTTTTACTAACTGGTCGGCTTCTTTGGATAAGGCAAACAGGAGAACCCCTGCCGTTTTGCGGTCGATTCGGTGGCAGGGGCTTACCCAGCAACCCAGTTGGTCACGAAGAAGTTGGAGGGCAAAAATACTTTCGTCAGCCGCAATTGGCGAACGGTGAACTAATAAATTATGCGGTTTATTGATGGCAACGAAGTGTTCGTCTTGGTACAGGATTTCGAGCGTCATAAAGTTACTAACCATGAGAAAAATTGCTCAAAGATAGTTTATCCTTACCAATCATTTCATTTTATAAACTTCCGAACCCGCCAAGAGGAAACAACCAACCCCAAAATCACCAAAATTCGGCACTTTGTCATAAGTAACTGGCTGCCCGTCTTTGGGTTCTTTGCCTGTGCCTTGCACGTAACCTAAAAACCCATTGGGATGCACACAATCTTTTATCAGGGCGTTCATGGCTTTGGTTACTATGGGTTTGTATATTTTTTTGTTAAGTAATCCTTTATTTAGCCCCCAAGCCATTCCGTAGGTAAAAAGAGCCGTTCCCGTGAGTTCCTTTCCACCAAAATCAGTTTCATCCATTAGGCTTACATTCCAGAAACCATCGGTGCGTTGCAGAGCGGGTAAGGCTTGCATCATTTCTAAATAAGTTTTTAAATATTCTTCTCGGTGTGGGGCATTTTTGGGCATAATATCCAAAACACGCACCAGAGCCGCTACTACCCAGCCATCACCCCGTGACCAATAACAGCTTTTACCAGTGGGTGTAACATAGGGTGGGTCAAAGTCTTTATCACGATACCATAATTTTTCTACGGGATTATACAAACCTTTATCACCGTGTACATTTTTGGTGTGCATATACATCTGGTACATTTTTTCGTAGTAACGATTGTCTTGGTAGATTACACCTAACTGAGCAAAAACGGGCATTGCCATTTGCAGGGCATCAATCCACGACCAATCATCAACTTTGTCGCTATTGACCATGTTATCCATACATTCTTTGATGTCTTTGATACGTTCTGGTTTTGGGTCAATCAAATATAAATCAATATAGGTTTGTCCGCAACATTGGTCATCACCGTTGCGGGTTTTCGTTCCATTTCGTAGTCCCCATTTATGGGCTTCTCCCCACGCCACTGCATAATCATAATAACGCTTTTGTTTGTCAATTTTATAGAGTCCCATGAGTCCTTCGTAGTAAACGCCACGAGTCCAGATATTGCTGGGACGAGTTTTGTCAGCCGCCCAAATGGGTTTACCAACGTCCGCCCATTCATTCATAAAATAGTCGTTGGCAGCCGTGAGAGCCTTCAAGATTTCGGGTTTGGGGAGCAGTTTTTGAGCCTCTGTTTTATGAAATAATAAAAGGCTGAAAATGAGTAGGTAAGCTATATATTTTTGCATTGTGAGTAATCGTTTAAAATTATACTAATACTGATTTTAAAAGAATATTGCGTATCTGAGTCTCAACGGAAGTCGTCGTTTTGAACGACGATTTCCGTAAAATACGCATCAAATCTTTAAAATTATACTAAGCGAAAGGCGATTGGTGAAAAAGCGAATGAGTAAATTATTCAGAATCTTTTTGATATATTTTTTTTAGATAATTATATGAATATCAAATAGTTGCATTATTGTAATTTCCTCTAAATACCATATCTCAACCCCTAATCCCTATTAACAGATTTATTTTTGGAGTAATTGAACCGAGCTATCGTTAATCTCAAATTTCTTGTTTTTGAGTAAGTTTATTACTTCTGCTCCCGCTAAAATTACTGGACCGTATCCATGAGCAGCAAATGGGCTGATAGGACGGTGATAATAAAAGGCAGGGTCAAAGCCCATACCCGTACCTACGCACGTACCGTCGATTTGTCCTTTTTCGGTAATTTTAGTGGCTACGGCATTCCAGCCCAAAAGTGTCATCGGAGCGTAAACCAATCCATCAATCCAACCCCGATTAATGGCTCTGGCAAGGGCAAAAGTATAAATAGCCGTAGCGGAGGTTTCGAGGTACGAATCTTCACGGTCGAGAAGTTGGTGCCAAAAACCCGAACCTGATTGATACCCTGCCAAACCTTTCACGTGGGCCTTTAGCAAAGCGAGAATTTCGGGGCGAGCGGGATGATTTTCAGGCAATACCTCTAACAATTCTACCTTCGTTAAAATTGCCCAACCGTTGGCTCTTGCCCAATGAAACTGTGGGTGTTCGGTCATGCTTTCTACCCACCCGTGCATATATACGTTTTTGTTTGGGTTGAACATTTTTTTAGAAAACAATAATACCTGACGGGCGGCTTCATCGTAGTATTTGTTATCCCCTGTTAGTTTCCCCATTTGTGCCAAAGCGGGAATTCCCATGAATAAATCATCCAACCACAATGAATTGGGTTGTGGGCGGTTCCTTGCCAATGTGCCGTCTTTTAAACGGTGTTCTTTGTTGAGAATATAATCAACGTGCAAATCAATCAATGGGCGAAGATTGGCTTTGCTCCCTTCCCGACTGGCTTTTATCATGGCGGCACACATAGCCCCGCAGTCGTCTAAAGCGTGTGGGTTCAGTAAACCTTTCAGAGGTCCTTTAGTACCCCAATCAGCGTGTTCCTCGCTGGTTTTTTTGAAATACGGAGCAGCATTGGCAATAAATTGCAGTCTTTTTTCTGAATATTCTTTGAAACGAGCATCTCCTGTGGCTTGGCTTGCCAATAGCATAGCCCCGTAAGTAACGCCCCATTCGTAGCTAACAATTCTGAAATCACCTTTTTTCAAAGCCGTATTTTCATCAATTTTTGATAAATCCGTAAGGGTTTCACCCGTTTTTGAATTGATAAATTCGGTGGGAGTTACGGCATTTAGATAACCATGAATTTTATCCAAAGCTCCTTTAATTTCTTCCGTTTTAGGAATTCCGTAATTGATGGGATAGTCGGGTTTTAGGAGGTGCAAAGGCGTGTTGGAGTCGTTGGCATTGGTTACATTTCTTTGTGAAAACCCGATGGTACTCGTGATGAATATGATAGAAAAAAGCGAGATGATTTGTTTCATTAATATTAGCTATTTCTTTGAAAACTGATGTTTATTCTTCAAAAATAAATACTCAAAAACCTCGGGGCATCCTGCACTCTACTACATGACAGTTGAATTTATTTGTTGATTTTACGAAGCCATGCGGGGTATTCTTTACTTAACAAATCTCTCGCCCAAGTGCCATAATAGGCATAACCAACTCGGCGTTCGTTTTCTATTTCAGCAAGGGTGTTTTTGGGAATGCTGTTTCTTCCCACAAAGAAGGGTTTGTTAGTACTGAGGTCGTAAAATCTTGCCCAAAGGGTTGATTTTGAGTCTTCTACCACAATTCTGTCTTTGCCTTTGGGTTGAGTAGCATCTACGACCTCTTTGGTATTGATACCCACAATTTTCACGGTCTCCAACCAAGCTACCGCCGCTTGAATAGCGTTTTTAATTGCGGGTGATGGGTTTTCGATTGCCATTAAAAACCGAACAATTCCCACGCTTTCATTACCCGAAAGGGAAGGTAACTCAAACATTCGGGCTTTGGCGGGTTGTAATGTTTTGCGGTCGTGTTGAGCACACCAAGCGGTGAGCTTCCCATTCTGTACGTACTGTGTATTTAAGATACATTGAATGCCTTTTTCAAGGGATATTTTGGCTTTTTTGGCAAGAGATTTATCAATTTTTTCAAAATTATGACTGCATTCCGAGGCGTATTTCAGTACCCACATTACGTCTATCATAGCGTTGTCGTTGTAAGTAATGTGCTTATGATAACCGTTCGTATCGGGGTAAAATTGTCCCCAGCCTCCTGCTTCATTTTGGGCATCTAATAAGTATTGAATACCTTTTTCGAGTGCTTTGAGATAAGATGGATTTTGTGTTTTTTGATAACCAAGTGCCAAGCCTTTGATTTCTCGGGTAGTGGCTTGGTCGTCGATGGTGGCATCTAATTTACCTTTTTCCGCTAATAATTTTTCTTTTAACGATGGCGAAATGGGTTTGGCGTAATTGATTGGGTCGCCATTGGGCTGCGGAAATCCACCATTATTGCGTTGGTACAATAACATTTTTTCTGCCGTAGAATCAGTAAGTATTTGTGCATCAAGCCCGTAAAGAGGTAAGAGGCACGCAATTAAGAACAGGCAAACTGCTATTGTCTTTTGCATGATGATAAAGTGAATAATTATTTGTTTACGGAACCATGTAAACCGCTGACGGAGTTTTCAACTGCCGTCAGGGTTTGAGTCCGTTTTCTTTTGCATGATGATAAAGTAAAATAAGTATTTGTTTTCGGAACTATGTGAACCGCTGACGGAGTTTTCAACTGCCGTCAGGGTTTGAGTCCGTTTTCTTTTGCATGATGATAAAGTAAAATAAGTATTTGTTTTCGGAACTATATGAACCGTTGACGGAGTTTTCAACTGCCGTCAGGGTTTGAGTCCGTTTTCTTTTGCATGATGATAAAGTGAATAATTATTTGTTTTCGGAATCGTATAAACCGCTGACGGAGTTTTCAACTGCCGTCAGGGTTTGCGTCCGTAATCCTGTGGCGGTTGAAAACCCCGTTAGCGGTTATCTGCCAAATAGTTGATGGTTCCGTTTGTTTTTAATACCCTGGGTTTTGCTTTAATTTTCCTTGATAGGAGTCAATCGTTGCTTGGTCATAAGGGAATAATTCACTTTTACCCGATACAAAAAATCTTGCCATGGCTTTGTCTAACGTTACGCCATCAATAACATTGGTAGTGAGGTGTTGTCCCCAATCCAGGCGTGTCCAGCCCGTTGGTGCGGTGGTCAATGAAGTAGCTCGGTAGAATGAATTTAGGAATTGAATTTCTTCGCCATTATTTCTCCAGAATAAATACCTCGGAACGTTGGCGAAAGCCCCCGTGCGGTCTCTCATAGCAACAATTTTGGTACGAGCCTCTTCAATTTTTTGAGCCAATAAATTCCAACGAATTAAATCAAATTTACGGATACCTTCACTACCAAATTCTAAGAAACGTTCGTTAGTGATGGCATCAAAAAAGCCAGCTTTATCGGTAGGTGTTCTACCAATGCGTACTTCATTTCCTCTAAATGCTCTTTTTCGTACTTCTTCATAAGCGGCAATAGCGGGGGCAGTAGGACCGTTGAGTTCGTTTTCAGCTTCGGCAAACATGAGTAAAACGTCTGAAAAACGTATCATGGGCCAGTTGTAACCAGGGTTGAGGGCAGTACCAGGTAGGAGAGGGACACGCCAATCTTTTCTAAATTTACCATCCGTCAGTTCTGCCAAACGGCGGGGAGCTTTTACGTTATTTGCCGCAATAGAATAGAGCGTTACAGTTACATCACGGCGGGTATCGGTAGAGTCAAAAGCATAAAAATAGTTGGGTAAAGCCACTAAACCTCCGCCACCCGTTCCGAAACGAGAGGCCGCATTAACAACGGGACCGTTATAATTGCCCATACGACTATCCGACGTTGAGTTTGAACCTCCTGCCCCTACTTCAAAAATGATTTCTCCTGCGGGGTCGTATTGAAAAGAAGTTAATTTACGCCAAACGTCTTCAAAACTTGGATTCAAATTATGTTCCGAACGTTTTGCCATGATGTCAGCACATTCATCACGGGCAATTTTGTAATAGGTTTGGTAGTCGGCACTGCGTTCTAATTTGCCAGAACTACGCAAAGAATAACCACCTCTGAACAAGGCAATTTTGGCACGAAGAGCCTTGACAGCTCCTTTGGTGATACGTTCATTTCTTACGCCAACTTCCGAACGCCAGCCTACCAAGTCGGTAGCGGTTTTCAAATCATCCAAAATCTTTGCGTAAGTAACGTCACGGTCAGTTTGAGGAATGAACAAATCCGTTTGTTTGTAAGCAGGAATCATCGGTGCGGGTACATCGCCCCAATTTCTGATGAGTTCAAAAAAGAATTGAGCTCTGAGCGTCAGCACTTCTCCGTACAAACGACGTAACTCTTTTTTATCGGCTTCGCTACCATTGGTGTATTGAGCCATCGCTGGGATTTGTTCAATACATAAATTGGCTTTCTCGATACCCCGATACAGTTGTAAAAATGGGTTACGGATTTCTACATTAGTTAATAATAACTGGTAACGTCCCACTCCTCTACGTCCGTTATCCAAGTTGCCCGAAACGATGATTTCATCCGAATCATAAGGATAATACATATTGATACGGATTCCGTAGCCGTTATCGCCCATGAGTTCATCGTAAACGCCAATGACGGCATTGGTAGCATTAGGGACATTCGAGAACGCATCTGCTACGCTAATCTGGGACTTGGGTTGTACCTCTAAATAATCTTTACAGCCTGATATAAGGAAAAAAGCTGCGGTGAGGATGGATATTTTTTTGAGTATATTTTTCATCGCAAAATCAACACCTTGCGTAAGAGGGTCGCTGCGGCGAGTGTTTACTTCGGGGTCATAGCCAGAGTAGTTGGTGAAAGTAGCCAAGTTATTGACCGTTCCAAATACCCTTAGTTTAGCAATTTTGGCTTTTTTCAACACCGCATTTGGTAATGAATACCCCAACGTTAGGTTATTGATACGGAAAAACGAACCGTCTTCAACTGCCCAAGAATGCAACCAGTAGCGTTGCACCCGCACAGGACTCCATATTGTGGCGTTGGCGTTGAGTGCTTTCAATTCGGTAGGGTCGGTTACTGCTTGTCCTGCGTCATTGATATTGGTGAAGCGATTTTTCATCAAACTGAGCATATTCAAATTTGGAAACGCTCCGTCGGTCATCTCTATTTTATTGGCATTGTATATGTCATTTCCTACCACAAAGTTTACAAAACAACTCATGTCAAAGTTTTTGTAGGTAAATTGATTGTTCCAGCCACCAATGAAAGTTGGATTAGCGTTCCCAATGACCGTGCGGTCTTTATCAGCGGTGATTAGCCCGTCACCGTCTAAATCTTTCCATTTCAACATACCAGGTTGGGGTGTTCCGTAAACAGAGTTGAAAGGAATACCAGACTTGAGGGTGTAAAAACCCGTTGGCGTAGTTGAATTAGGATTATAATTAAAATCATCAACCCCATAAAAACCATCCGTAACAAAGCCGTACATGAGTCCTACTGGCTCACCCACTTTCACTAAGTAATCATCCGTTCCATCCGACCCCTGCCAACCTGAATTACGGGTTTGTTGGGTAATTGTACCCAAACTGGTAACGGTGTTTTTGTTCGTGGAAATATTAAAACTTGAGCTCCAAGAAAAGTCTTTTTGTTGGAAAATATTGGCATTCAACTGTAATTCAAGCCCTCTGTTGGTGGTTGAACCTAAATTTTTAATTTGTGAAGAATATCCAGAAACAGGCGGAATGGCTACGGCTAACAGTAAATCTTGTCCTTTATTTTCGTATGCGTCGATTGACACTTGAATCCGATTATTCAAAAACCCTAAATCCAATCCTATATTTTGTGATACGTTAGACTCCCATTTCAAATCTTCGTTTGCCAATGCAAGCGGAGCGTACCCCGGTATTACTGTCCGATTCAGGGCGTACTCACCCGTTACTCCGTAAAGTTGTTGGTAAAGTAGGTCTCCAATACGGTTATTACCAGCTACACCGTACCCAAAACGAAACTTACCATCCGAAAGCCATTTAACATCTTTCATAAAATCCTCTTTTGAGAACCGCCAAGCAAAAGTTCCAGAAGGGAAAAACAGTGAACCATTTTCGTATTTGAATTTCGATGAACGGTCGGAACGTAGAGAGAAAGTTGCTAAATATTTATCATCGTAGTTGTACGAAACACGTCCAAATAAAGAAAATAAGCGGTTGGCAGGCACTTCGTTAGAGATAGGACGAGCCTGCGTAGCACCCGTTGGCGGTGAGCCAAGTCCCATATTAGCCAATGCCTGTTCTGCTGCAATATCTGCGGGGAAATAACGGGTTTCAATCGTGGTACTTTTAGATGAATTATCGTAAACTTCTTGCCCAATTAATACCGTAAAGTCATGTTTTTTGCCAATTTTTTGATTGTATTGTAACGTATTGGCATTATTGAATGTAAAGGCATTTTGGGCATTGATAATGGCTACTGGTAACGAAGCGAAGTTACGAGC